>JAFIFJ010000139.1 GCA_020832085.1 Gammaproteobacteria bacterium
CACCCAGGCCCAGTCGTGTCCTGTGGGTGTTTTGACCTTTGCCTGTGGGGGCCGCCCCCGGCGCGGGGGGCGGAAGGCGCTGGTCAGAAACGCATCACGCCCTGCAGCAGCAGCTGGCGTCCGCGCAGCGCCGTGCACTGCACGTCCTGGCCGCCGGGGAAGCCGCCCGGTTTGTCGGCGCAGCCGCCGTGGGTGCGGCGATCGAAGAGATTGCGCGAGATGAAGGCCAGTTCCCAGCGATCGTTGGGGTCGAACAGGGAAGCGCGCAGATTGACGCGCCAGAAGCTGCCCTGACGGGCCAGCGGATTGTTGCTGCTCATGGCCTCGTAGCTGCTGGAGTAAATGGCCTCGGCACTCAGGTTGCTGTGCACCCGTCCTTCGACGATGGGCATCAGGTAGTCGAAGCCGGTGCTGCCGGTCCAGCGCGGCGCAAAGTTCAGGTCCTTGCCGGTCAGGTCCTGGACGCCACCGATGCAGCCTGTGGCTTCGGTCTGGTGGCTGAAACAGGGGGCGGTGTCGTAGTCGGTGTAGGTGCCCCGGTTGTAGGCCAGCTGGCCCCAGACATAGAGGTCGCCGCTGACCTGCAGTTCGGTCTCCAGCTCGGCACCCCGGGTCCGGGCTTCGGCGGCGTTCTGAATGCTGAAGGACGTGGTGGAGGCATCGAAGGCCGAGACCTGCAGATCGTCGAAGTCGTACTGGTAGATGTCCGCGTTGACGCGCAGGCGGCCGTCGAGCCAGGTGGATTTGATGCCGATCTCGCCGCCGATGGCCTCCTCGCTGGAAAACACCACGTTCTGCTCGGTGGCCGCCAGGGTCAGGACCGGGCTGGTGGAGATGCCACCCGCCTTGTAGCCGGTGCGGAAGGCGCCGTAGACCATCAGGTCGTTGGTGGGCCGCCACGTCACCGTGGCTTCCGGTGAGAAGTTGGTGTCGCTGAAGGAACTGACCAGCTCCCGCCCGGCCGGCTGAAAGATGGGTGGAGCGAAGGCGTGGACGAAGATGTGTCCCTGCCGGCCGTCCCGTTCGTCGTCGGTGTAGCGCAGCCCTGCGGTGATCTCGAGATCGTCGCGGACATCGAAGATCACCTGCCCGAAAACCGACCAGGTGGTGGCGTCGACGGTGGAGCGGCCTGCCCAGTTGTTGAAGTGACCCGTGGCCGGATCCGGGCCGAGGGGGAAGATCTTGCCGGCGTTGTCGGAGTCCCGCTTCATGTCTTCGAAGTAGATCCCGCCCATGAAATTGATGGGACTCGCCAGGGTGGTGAGCGCTCGCAATTCCTGGGAGAAGACCCGCTGCTCTTCAAGCTGAATACCGCCGAGCTGCCAGAAGGTGGTGTTGTCGGAGTTGTCGTAGCGCTCGTAGTCGTACCAGTAGAAGCCGGTGACCGAGCTCAGGGTGACGTTCGGCAGCTCCCAGTCCAGGTTGAAGCCGGTGAGAACGCTGTCGTAGCGGCCGAAGGGGTCACCGTTCCGGCGCCCGGTCTCCGCGAAGGTCTGGTTGTTCGCGATCTCCGGAGGGAGCGAACCATGAGTCAGCGTCCGATTGCGTCTGCAATCGCCCTCCGGCTCGAAGATCGGCGCGCCGATGTGGGCGTTGGTCACCGGCCGGTCCCCGGTGCAGGACACGTTCTGCAGCAGCAGGAAGTTGTCGTGACGGACGGTGGTGCCCGTGAGCCTGAATACCGCGTCCAGGTCATCCCGCGGGGCGGCGTCCAGCGTCAGACGAACCGTATGGGTGGTGCTGCCGCCTGCGCGACTGCTGGCCCGGCCCGGAAAGTCGAAGGGCTCCAGCACCAGGCTTGCAGGTGCCGGTTGCGGTGCGGACACGTTCCTGTAGAAGCCGTCCTGGTCGCTGTAGCGATAGGCGAGACGGGCCCCGAGCCAGTCGTTCAGGGGGCCGGAGAGGATGATCTCGGCCAGCTTCTCGCGAGCCTCGCTCTCGTAGCCGATCTTGACGCTGCTTTCGAAGGTTTCACCCGGCCGCGCACCATTCAGGGCGATGACGCCCCCGGGGCTGTTCTTGCCATAGAAGAGGGCCTGGGGCCCTTTGAGGATTTCCACCGACTCGACGTCGAAAAAGGCCTGCCGAATGATGTGGCCCCGGTCGAGCTGAATGCCGTCGGCATTCACCACGACGCTCGACTCGATGCCGGGATCCAGCGTGCTCGATCCCAGGCCGCGGATGCGGATGTTGGCACCGAGGCCTACACCGGACTCGTTGATGATGACCTGATTGGCCATGTCGGCCAGTTCGCTTAAGTCGGTGGCCGCGAAGCGGGCAATCTGACTGCTGTCGAAGGCCTGGATGGCCATGGGCACGTTCTGCAGACTCTCTTCCCGCTTCCGTGCCGTCACGACGATTTCTTCAAGTTGGCCGAAAGCGTAGTTGATGTCCAGCAGGCTAATCGATCCAACAATGAGCAGGAAAAATGCGTAATTAACTGAAGTTCGCATTTCAGATCACCCTCCCTATCTTTTATGCAGCACTGCCTTATTCTGGTTGATTCTCAGCCAACCGTTCTGCAGCGTCAACCGCCCGAGACGGCAGCCGCCCTGGAGGGCCTGCACTCGGGGAGGGTGGCTTGCGGGGGCAGGGAGGGTCGCAATCCGCTGCGGGCGGCCTTCACGCAGTTCGGGCTGGGGAGGGTATTGGAGCGCTGTGTGCCGAGCAGGGAGGACTCAGGGGTTGGTCCACTCCTGGGCCTTCTGCAGCATCCCCCCGGCGTCCCGCGATGTGGACAGGGCCTTCAGAAAGCCCAGCACCATGACCCGGCGCCGGTCGGCGTCGAAGGCGAGATGGCGCTGTTGCGCCAGTCCTTCGAGCAGGAAGCTGATGATGTCATTGCGCAGATCGAAGAGGGCGGCGTCCACTTGGCCGGGTGGAAACAAGCGCTGGGCGGTGAGCCGGCGCGCTCGATCGTATTCTGCCAGCGCCGGACTGAACACGACCGCGAGCTCGCGGTCACTGCGTGCCGCCAGTGACAGCTCCGTGAACGCCAGGAACTCCGGCTTCTGCAGCTGCTCCCAGCCGATGTCGATGGCGTGTACGAAGTAGTCGCGGTCGTTGGGGATCTCGGACATGGCTGCTTCGTACATATCGAGCCGGCGCCGGGTGACGTAGTGGACGCAGGCCTCGATCAGGTCCATCCGCGAAGGGAAATGGTACTGCATGGCCGCCCGCGTCAGATTGGCCGCCTTGGCGACCTCGGTGGTGGTGGTGGCGGCATAGCCGAGCCGCGCCAGACATCGCACGGCAGCGTCCATGATCCGGCGTCGTGTGAGTCCGCTTTTCGCCAGCTCACCGGCGGCCACCGCGGTGGGATCCTGCAGCAGCCAATCTTTCCGGTCCTGGGGTTCGCGCTTCGGGCGGCGAGTGGTCGAAGGGGACTTCACGAACCTGGATTCCTCGATTGCCACGGGTCAGCACGGGCGAACTATAAACCATCGCGTCGAATCGGACGGGACGGATGGGTGAATCTTCCTGCCGGTCCTCCCACAGCGAGTGCATTTACCCGCATGACAAGGCTCGCATGGCCTCAGCCGGGCTCCACGAGCAGCGTAATGACGTCCTGGTACGTGCCGGGCGGGGCGGCCTGGAGATCCTCGGCTTCGAACTGGACCTCGAGCCTCGCGTTGTACTGAAACAGACACAGCAGGGCGAAGCGCTGCCCCCGTAATTCCTGCAGGCGCTGCCCGGATCGAACATTCTCGAACCTGTTCCCGGATGCATCCTGGAAGGCCACGTTGTAGCGCATCACTGCGCCGTCCCCGGCCGCCTGGAACACGCCCCCGCTTGCGTTCGCGGAGGTCGCGGTGATGCTGTAGATGCCAGTGTCGTTGCGATGGACGCACATGCGGGTGTTGCCTCTGACGTCGCCGCTGCCCCCGTAGGTGCCCAGGTCGATGTCGCTCAAGCGGGTCAGCCACACCCGGCCGCCGACCAGCACGCTGATTTCTGCGTCGGAGCTCGAAGTGGTTCCTGAATTGGCGATGGCAGGCTGCGCATGCCAGGTGAAAAGCGCGCAGGCCGCCAAGGCAAGCATCCACAGTCCGTTGGTTGATCTTTGTGCCATCCCAAGCCTCACCGGTCGGAGTTGATCGTCTCGGTGAGCCAGCCAAGAAGTATGCCAGGGCCCGTGGTGTACTTTGCTGAGGGGCTCCCTTCGAAATGCTGCAGATCTAAGCCACTGACCCAAAATGACTTTCAGCGGATCAACCGGGGCTGCCGATGGTTCTGGGCGGGTCGCTGGCGCTGATCCGAGCTCTCGATTGGGCTGACGCTGGGCGTCACCATTGGACGAGTTACCACACCAGCGATGGCGGTCATTCAACCGGCCACGGTGATCCTGTGCAGCAGCCGGTCGTAGCCATCGTAGCCGCCAGTGGCTGCGTGCAGCAGGCAGCGGTTGTCCCACAGCACCAGCATGCCGGGCGACCAGCGATGGCGATAGACGAAGGCCTCCTGGCCCTGATGACGGAACAGCTCCAGCAGCAGCGCATTGGCCTCCGCTTCTGCCATGCCCTCGATGCCGATGGTGTAGCCCGGATTCACGAACAGCGATGTGCGGCCGGTTTCCGGATGCACCCGGGCGATGGGGTGCAGTTGGGTGGCCAGGGCTTCATCGGAATAGCGAATGGCCATGGAGCGGCCCTGGTCGCGCTCGCCGTAAAGCCCGTCGCGGGCGTATCCCCGCCGTGCTGAATGTATCCCCTGCAACCCTGCGAGTCTGGCCCGGGTGGCCGCCGGCAGCGCTTCCCAGGCGTCGTACTGATTGGCGAACAGCGTATCGCCGCCCACCGGCGGGATGACATTACCGTAGAGCACCGTGCCGATGGGGGGATCGGGCAGGAAGCTCCAGTCCGAGTGCCAGGATTCTGCGAACAGCGGCGTCCGCTCATCCGCGTCGCGCCGGACCTGGGCCACGTGGGGGTGACCGGGCAGGTTCTCGAAGAAGGGGTCCTCGCCCAACGTACCGATGGCGGCGGCGAAACGCTCGATGTCCTCGATGGACAGCGCCTGATCCGGAAATGCCAGCACCTGATGGGCAAGCCAGGCCTCGCGGATCTCGGCGAGCACCTCCGGCTCCAGAGGCCTGCGCAGGTCCACGTCGCGCACGAAGGCGCCGCAGGGCGCCGGCTGTGGTTCGATGGTTGGCCTCATCGCTGTTCTCTCCCCCATGGACCTGCGTCGCACAGGGACATTCTGCGCATGACGAGCTGCGGGCGCCATCATGCCGTTCAGCTCAGTACCCCGAATGGATGAAGCGGGATGAAGTGTCCCAGGGGTGGCTGCAGGCCGCGCAGGCGGCAGGCAGGCCCCGAGGTCATCAGCGCTTGAATTCCCAATTGCTATTGATAAACATTCTCATTGCGATTATCGTTTGGCTTCCTGTTCCTGAGGGCGAAGGGTCGTGCAGGTTTGTGCCGGCGATGGATTCGGGGTTCAGGGAAGGTGGGGAATGATCGGCGTCTGGCGCCAGAGCGAGCGGCAGCGGTTACCGCGACATCGCATTCAGGAGTGGGGTGAGTATGTTTTTCGTCAGAACGGCCAGCGAGAGCACTTGGGCGCAGGCAGACCCCGTGGCCGAGGATGAATCGCAGGGCCAGGGTCTTGCGATGGATTCCACCGGCTGAGGGAGCACACAAGCCCCGCGGGCCTCTGCCGTTACTCGGCGCCCGGCCGTCGCTTCGCCACCGTTTTGTCGGCGCGTCATGGGCCTGGCCATTTCAGGTCTGCTCGGATCGGGACTCGTCCACGGTGCGGTGGCCATGGCCCAGGATGCGGACCGCAGTGCCGATGCCGAAGTGGACATCATCGAAGTGGTGCAGTTTCGCGGCGAACGCATGAACAGTTCGCGCTATACCCGGTCGCTCCTCGACACGCCGCGCATCATCACGGTGCTGCCCAAGGACCTGCTCGAGGAGCAGAACGTCACGTCCCTGCGGGATGCCATGCGCAACATCCCCGGCATCAGCCTGCAGGCCGGTGAGGGCAATCCGCCGGGCGGGGATCAACTGAAGATCCGTGGCTTCAATGCCCGCGACGACATCAACGTCAACGGCATTCGCGACCTGGGCAACTATTTCCGCGACCCCTTCTACGTGGAGCAGCTCGAAGTCGTGAAGGGCCCCAATTCCGCGTTCAGCGGCCGCGGCTCCGCCGGTGGCACCATCAATTTCGTCACCAAACAGCCGATGATGCAGCCCTTCAATCGCGTCGAGGCCAGCACGGGAACCGACGACTACGTGCGGGCGACCGTCGACATCAACCAGCCCATCAATGACAACAGCGCCTTGCGCATCAACCTCATGGGGCACTCCGCCGACGTTCCCGGACGCGACATCGCCAACGATAAGCGATGGGGGCTGTTCGGTGCCTACACCTGGGGCTTCTCGGGCGACACCCAGATCAGCGTGGATTGGCTGCATACCCGCCAGGACAACATCGAGGACAAGGGTCTGCCCTTCGACCGTGAAGGTTTTTCCGGGCCCAGGGCGCTATGTGACCAGCCGGACAACCCTCAGGTCGGGCGAGTCGGCAACCAGCGCTGTGGCGATGGCTTCGCCACCCAGCAGCTGCCCCCGGGCATCAACTTCAGTGATTTCTTCGGACACGTGGATGACTACCAGAAGATCGACGTCGATGTGGCCAATCTCGTCGTCGAGCACGCCTTCAGCGACAACGTCGTCCTGCGCAACAGCTTCCGCTACAGCGTCGTGCGCAATGACTCCATGACGTCATCACCGCGGATCAAGTTTCCTGCGGAGGCTTGGGGTTCAGGGGACTTCTCGGCCGCGATGGTTCAGGGTGACCTCAAGCCCCGGGATCAGAAGGACCAGGGCTACTACAACCAGACCGATCTGGCCTTGAGCTTCGATACCGGCGGCATCAGCCACGATGTGGTGGCCGGGGTCGAGTTCGGCAACTTCACCTTCGAGAATCGCCGTCGCCCCGATGTCAATGGACCGCGAACCAGCCTGCTCAATCCGGAACGGCGGGTGCGGCCGGCGGCGCCCTTTGCGACGGTAGAGGATCCCAACGAAAGCACCGTCCATGAGTTCGAGACCGAGGAGCTGGCGTTCTTCGTCATCAATACGGTGGGGTTCTCGCCGGAGCTGGAGCTCAACCTCGGCCTGCGCTGGGATCGGGTGAAGGCCACAGCCCGGGAGGAGGGGCGTCCGGATGCCCTGTCCCTGAGCCGCACCGACAAGGAGTGGAGTTACAGCGTTGGTCTGGTCTATAAGCCGGTGCCCAATGCCTCGCTCTACGCCTCCACCGGCAATGCCTTCGAGGTTTCAGGCAATTTCGATCGCAATCAGATTCAGCTGGCTGGGGGAGCTGGCAATCGCATCACCACGCCGGCCCTCTTCAATGTGGACCCGGAAGAGACCCAGGCCTACGAGATCGGCGCCAAGTGGCAGGTGCTGTCCGGTCTCGACGTCAACGCGGCCGTCTTCCGGACCGACAAGACCAAGGCCCGCCTGCCGGGCCTGGGCTCCGATGACCCTTCGGTGCTGGATACCAAACAGCGCATCGATGGCTTCGAAGTCCTGGTGGCCGGCCAGGTCACCCTGGAATGGCGCCTCTATGGCGGCTACACCTACCTCGATTCCAAAGTTCGCAGTTCAGCAGCCTTCCCGCAGCTCGAGGGCCAGGGTCTCGGTGGGACGCCCAAGCATTCCTTCAGCGTTTTCACGACCTACGACATCACGCCCCGCTTCAGCTTTGGCGGCGGTCTGCAGTTCGTGGACGATCAGATCAGCGCACCGGAGCCGGTGGTCGAGCCGGTGCAGCGTCGCCGCAACGTCTCCATCGGCAGCTATACCGTGGTTGACCTGTACTCCATTTACCGCTTCAACGAAAACGCACAAGTCCGGCTCAACGCGTTCAACATCTTCGACAAGAACTACATCTCGCAGATGGCGGAGGGCGGTGCCCAGGGCATTCCAGGCAGCGGCCGCCAGCTCATCGCGACCCTGCGGTATGATTTCTAGAGTGTGACGGGCGCCGCCTTGTGCGGCGGACTGATCGACGCTTTCGGTACCCCGGCGTGGAAGCAGGGGTGCCGTCGGCGTTCTCTACGTTGACTCAGGTTGGCAGCGCGCCATGGTCGTCACCATTGACAATGTCCTGACGCCGGAGGAGCTGGCCACCGTCTGCGGCCAGCTTCGCAAGGCGTCATGGTCTGAAGGCATCAGCGCCGGTCAGCAGGCGAAGCTGGCCAAGCAGAATCAGCAGCTGGCGGAGGATTCGCCGCTGCTGCCGGAGCTGCGGAAGATCGTGCTGCGGGCGCTGAACCGCAGCAGCCTGCTGATCACCGCCGCGCTGCCGTACAAGATCCTGCCCCCGAACTTCAATCGGTATACGCCGGCAAAGAGCCACTATGGTCCGCACACGGACAGCAGCCTGCGGCCGCTGCCGGATGGCAGCTACCTGCGTACCGATGTTTCCGCCACCCTGTTCCTCTCCCAGCCGGATGACTACGAGGGCGGCGAGCTGTCCATCGAAGACACCTACGGCAATCACCGCGTGAAGCTGCCCGCCGGCAGTCTGGTGGTCTACCCCTCCGGCTCCATCCATGAAGTCACGCCGGTCAGCCGCGGCGAGCGCCTAGCCTGCTACATGTTCATGCAGAGCCTGGTGAAGGACACGGAAAATCGCCGCCATCTCTTCGACATGGACATGGCGCTGATCGCCCTGCGGGAAAAGTACGGCGACGACGACCCGCAGCTCATCCGCCTCACCGGTCTCTACAACAACCTGCTGCGGCGCTGGTCTGAATGCTGATGTTCTCGAAATCCGAGCGGTGGCGGTTGTCTTGGAGCGCTCTCTCAGGACTGCCTTTTGCCCACGAATCCGCACCACATAAGGGTCGTTAACATGGGGGATCGAGTTGGATATCCCGGTCAGGGTTCCAGGTGAGTGAAGCGCCCGCGCGGCAAGAGCCGCTTGAAATCACCGTCGAAGCTCGCGAGGTGCTCGCCCTGCTGCATCACGGCGGCGGCCAGCCATGCATCCGGCAGGTCGTTGCCGCGCAGTTGTTTGCCCGCGCAGAGCCTGCGCAGGTGCGGCCATTCGGCACCCAGTGCCGGCTGCGCGACGCCGGGCCCAGCCAGGAGGGCCTCGACAAAGCGCAATGCGGCCTCGATCGGCGTTGGTTCGACGAAGATCCTCGGATGGGTGGACAGCCGCAGGAAACTGGCGATCACCATCGGCTGCAGGCTCAAGGGAGCGCCCTGAGCGGCTTCATCGAGCGCCTCGGTGAGCCAGACGCGGGCGGGTTCATGATGCGGGTGATCGGCGCGGCTGGCCGCGAGTAGCACGTTGACGTCAGGCGTCATCGTCTGCGGCGCTCAGCAGGCCTTTGTTGCTCAGCCCGTTCAGGCCCGACGCCAGCCCGCCTTTCCCGTGATAGATGGGAAGCTCCACCGGCGTCTTTCCGGATTTCTCAGCTCCGCGCAGGCGCGCCTGCAAGCCCTCCTCAATCAGGCGCGTCAGGGTGGTGCGTTGGCGCGCAGCCTGTGCCTTGGCTCGCGCGAGAAGGTCGTCGTTCAGATTTAGCGTCGTTTTCATTTCGAGATTGGCCAAGTTCCATCGGTACAGATTTCTGTATCGTAGAGATCTGATTGCCATGTTGCAATAAAGTCAGGTCGCTCCACATGGAAGTCCCGATGCGTGCGGATGCCCTGGCGATGGACGAGCCTGTGCACTGGGTCGCTGGCTGCCTGCATGATCGTTCTCCTCCCTGGATTGGAGCGACTGGTAGAGCAGGAGGCCAAGGTCACGTGTCAGCCAGGCGGGATGAGTGGCTCTACGCCCTCCGGCAGGGGCGGGAAGGCCGCCACCATGGCCTGCATCTTCATCTGCACGAGCTGGGCGTACTCCGGGTGCGTGAAGATCCAGAACTGTTTCAGCCTTACGGCCTCCACCACCTGCTCGGCCACCTGATCAGGCGAGATACCCTGCGCCATGATCGCTGCGATACGCGCTTCGTCCTCGGCGCTGAGTTTGCGCTCGCGACCGGGCATGTCCTGCGGCCGGTTGCGCTGCGCGTTGAAGATGTTGGTCTGCACCACGCCCGGGCAGAGTACCGAGACGCCGATGTTCGCGTGGGCCACGTCCTGTGCCAGGGCTTCTGAGATGCCGACGACCGCGAACTTGGAGGCGTTGTAGGGTCCCATGCCGCCGAAACCGGCGATGCCGGCCATGGACGCTGTGTTGACCACGTGGCCGCCTTCGCCGTGGGCGACCATGCCTGGAAGGAACGCCTGCATGCCGTTGACGACACCATTGAGATTGACGCCGAGCGTCCAGTCCCAGTCACCGTAGGTGGTCTCGTGCATGGGCCCGCCGGCGCCGATGCCGGCGTTGTTGCAGAGCAGGTGCACAGGGCCAAATGCCTTGGTCACGGTTGCGGCGGCCGCCTCCATGGCAGCGCGGTCGCGGACATCGAGGCAGATGCCGAGTATGTCGGCGTTGCCGGCCTTCAGCTTCGCCACGGCCGCGTCCAGCGCGTCGGGTTCCACATCGGCAATGGCCACCTTCATACCGGCAGCGGCAAAGGCTTTCGCCATGGCGAAGCCGATGCCGCTGGCGCCGCCGGTGATGAACGCGGTGCGTCCCTCGAGCTTTTCCATGGTGTTCTCCGTGCGGCCCGGGCCGCGTTGTGAAGCAGGATGGGCGTTGCCGCGAAGCGCCGGTCAGCCGGTTTCCATGCCGTCGAGGTCGCCCTTCTCCCGCCACTCTCCGAGCAGCGCGTTGAACGCGTTGATGCCCGGTGCATAGGGTGAGTTCTGCATGCTGGCACCCTTGCCGACCTGCCCCTCCCGGTTGTAGTAGCCAGGCGTGCATTCCTCCAGGAACGCCGTGGCGCCGCGGCCCGCGAGGCGGACGATCTCCTCCACCCAGGCCTGCTCCGCCTCGGCGGTCACCTCGATGGTGCGATGGCCGCGCTGCATGACCTCGTTGACGATGTAGCTCACGTGCACGGCCTGGTCGTCGAACATCGAAGTCATGTTCGGCGACAGCCCGTTCTGATTGATGCCGATGGTGAACCAGTTCGGGAAGCCGTGGCAGGCGAGGCCGTGCAGGGTCCGGTAGCCGTCGCGCCAGTGCTCGTACAGCGACAGACCGTCCCGGCCGATGGTGTCGAAGTCGACCCGGCGGTGCGCCGAGGTGGTGATCTCGAAGCCGGTGGCGAAGACGATGCAGTCGACCTCGTACTCGACGCCGTTAGCGACCACGCCTCGCTCGGTGATGCGCTCCACGCCCTTGGCTTCGGACACGTCCACCAACTGCACGTTGTCGCGGTCGAAGGTGGCCAGATACTCATCGTTGAACGTCGGCCGTTTGCAGAACTGCCGATACCAGGGCTTGAGCGCCTCGGCCTTCGCCTCGTCCGAAACGTACTCGTCCACCCTGGCACGGATCTCGTTCATCTTCTGGAAGTCGGCGATCTCGGCGCGCAGCGCGATCTCCTCCATGTCCAGATCACCCTGCTCCGGCCGCCGGTTGACAAGGCCGATGCCGATGCGGCGTGCGATGTCGGTCCAGCCGTCGGCGACCAGATCCTCGCCGAAGTTCTGGCCGAGCAGCGTGGCCGCGAAGTTCTCGCGCCGCTCCCGCTGCCAGCCAGATTCGAGATTCGCGTACCAGTTGGGATCCGTGGGCTTGTTGCCGCGCAGGTCCACCGAAGACGGGGTGCGCTGGAAGACGAGCAGCTGCTGCGTGTGACGGCCTAAGAACGGCACGCACTGGATGGCCGTGGCGCCGGTGCCGATCACTGCCACGCGCTTGTCGGCCAGCTTCGTCAGGCCGCCCTCGTGGTTGCCGCCAGTGTAGGCGTAGTCCCAGCGCGAGGTGTGGAAGGAATGGCCCTTGAAGTCGGCGATGCCCCGGATGTTCGGCAGCTTGGGGCGGTTCGCCGGCCCCGTGGCCTGGATCACGAAACGCGCACGGATGTCGTCGCCCCGGTTGGTGGTGACGCGCCAGCGCGCCTCCTCCTCGATCCAGCGCACCTCGCGCACCCGGGTCTGGAACAGGGCGTTGTCGTAGAGGCCGAAGTACTCCCCGACGCGGCGGGTGTGCTCGAAGATCTCCGGCGCGAAGGAGTACTTCTCCTTCGGCATGTAGCCGGTCTCTTCCAGCAGCGGCAGGTAGCAGTAGGACTCGATGTCGCACTGGGCACCGGGATAGCGGTTCCAGTACCAGGTGCCGCCGAAGTCACCGCCGGCTTCGATGAGCCGGAAGTTGGCGATGCCGCGCTCCTTGAGCCGGGCCGCGGCCATGAGGCCGCTGAAGCCGCCGCCGATCACCGCGACGTCGATCTCCAGGGTGAGGGGATCGCGGGGCTCCGGCGTGGCATAGGGATCGTCGTCCGAGAAGTGCGCCAGGGCATCGGTGGCCTCAGCGTACTGGGCCTCGCCGTCGTCCCGCAGGCGCTTGTCGCGCTCCGCCCGGTACTTCGCCCGCAGGGCCTCCGGATCGAAGTCGAGGTCGGGAAAAAGGTTGTGAAGTCGCTCTCGCTCGCTGGTCATGATGCTCATGGGTCCCCGGCAGTCCGAACAGAACCCGAATGATCGCCGCGACTGAAACGCGTATCAAGTTAAAACGTGTTTTATTTAGTCTTGATTACCCTTCCGCGCCCATTGCGCTCACGTTGATCGGATATAAGTTCTTGATTCATTGATGAAATAGAAGGATCTAAAGGGACTGTTCCTGTGGCGGGACCGACCTATCCTGCTGGTATTGATGGAAAATATTGTTATAACATAACAATAAATTCTATCGGCTTCCTGGCCCGAGCTCGCGGACGCCTGCGAGAGCAGTGAGATTTTGCCGGGTGTCGGGCCCCTGAGATCGCCGCAAGGGTCTCAGCCTGACTTGGGAGGGTGCATGAACGCTTATGACGAACGCTGGGCCGAGAACTATGAGCGCCGCGCCCATGCCAGCATTCCCGGGCGGGAGGGCCTGTATCGTCTTTGCAAGGCGTTCTTCCTGGACCTGCCGGTCGCTGCACGCGTGCTGGTGACAGGCTGTGGAACTGGAGAGGAACTCATCCCGCTGGCGAAGCACTTTCCTCGGGCAACGTTCGTCGGTATTGATCCTGCTGCGGCAATGCTGGAGTTTTGTGCAGAGCGCGTCACCGCAGAGGGTCTGACGGACCGGGTAGCGCTGCATCGGACAACGCTGCAGGACTTCTCCACCGCGGATCGCTTCGATGCAGCAACGGCTGTTCTTGTCTCTCAGCACTTGACGCCAGATGCCGCGGCGGCGGAATTCTTTGCTCAGCTTTCGGCATTACTCGAACCCGGCGGTCGGCTCTACAGCGCTGACTTGCACATCGGCAGCGGCCAGGACCGGGAGCAGGTCATGGCTCTGTGGTATCAGCAGGCGGTGATGTCCGGGATGGAACCTGAGATCGCGAAGGGCATGCTCGAGAAGTTCGCCCATGACATTCGGCCTCGCGACGAAGCGGTCATTCTCGGGTTTATGGGGGCAGCCGGCTTCGCCGACATCATCAAGCCGTTCTCGTCGCTCATGTACGGTGCTTGGGGAGCTTTCAAGCATGGTTGAGCGCTGTGGACAGGCGAGCCATCGTCCGCGTGCTTGGCCCGGACTGCTGTCTAGGCTCGGCGAGATCCCCTGCCGTCGCCGCATCGAGCCGAGTCTGCAGTGTCCGCAGCGCTCATGTCTCGCCCGCTGACTTGCCGAGTACGACCAGATCTCCGCTGACCGCTCCATCGAGTCCCGCTGCGCGCGCCTCCGTCAACAGATCACGGGATGAAATGGCCCAGCAGACATAGTCTGTCGACTGGCGATCGATTTCCGAGTCGCCATACCGGGCCACGTAGGTCAGGTGCCAGTGCAGACGCTGTTCGTCCAGCGGAGAGGCTCTGGCCCAGCCCTCGTAGCGGACGCCCCCGATGCGCTCGGTGGCCACGAGGGTCTCGGGTACCTCTTTCGAGACGGGGCACTGAATCTCGATCACGACGCGCCCGTCAGGCAGTAGCCGCTCCTCGAGCAACGTCCACAGTCGAGCGCGGTCGGCCGGACTGAAGTGGACGAGGGACGCGCTCGCGACGGCACCGGCAATAATCGGGGGCAGCGGTGCATCGAGTATGGACATGGGAAGAATGCTGACGCGCCGGCGCAAGTCGGGATCGGACCAGATCCGAGTCATCAAGGCTGGCCGCATGAACGCATCCGGCTCCACCGCCAGGATCTCGGCCTCGGGCATGACGGCGGCGATGGCCCGCGTCGTCAGCCCAGTACCGGCTCCAATGTCGACGACGGGGTAACTCTTGGTTTCGAGACCCCTCAGGGCGTCAGTGATCTGCGCCCTGACCTGGGCATGTGACGCCTCGGTCATGGGATCGTAGAACTGGGCCGTGACCGCGTAGCCATTCATTTCCATCAAAGCGCGGACGTCACGCCGAAACCTACGATTCTGCCGCGCCCGAGTGAAGCCCCCTCGACTCCCGGGCCGTAGAGAACACCGTTGAGCTCCTGCTTCGTGTCCGAGAGGTTCCTCCCGAACGCATAGATTTCGGTTCGTCCGATCTGCAAACCCAGCCGGGCATCCAGGTTGTGGTAGGAGGGAAGGTTGAAGCTGCCGGCGACGTCCGCCGCGCGCGAGCTCACATACTGATGGGTCACGGTGGCCATGGAGACAGCGCTGCGGTTGCCCAGCCTGAACTCGGGCCCGGTGTAGTCCACGGTGAAGGTCGAACTCAATCTCGCGACGTTCGGAATGCGGTTGCCCCGTTCTGCGCCGGAAATCTCTGCTGCTTCACGAATCTCGCCTCGGGTCCAGGACAATCCTCCGGCCACGGACCAGCCGCCGGTCAGGACGTAACTCCCTTGCGCTTCGATGCCATAGCTTCGGGTATCGAGATTGACCGGGATGAAGGTGAAGTTGACGAAGTCGAGGACGAAGAGCTGTTCGTCGCTGACGTCATTGTAGAAGCCGGACAGCTCCCATTGGCCACGCCCGCCGGGAAGTCCGGCCTTGGCGCCGATTTCGTAGGTCCAAGAAGTCGACTCCGCATAGGCCTGGCTCTCCTGGCCCACTGCCGCGCTCAGCGTAAAGCGGGGGAAGCCACCGCTCTTGGCACCACGACCGATGGTGGCGTAGAGGTTGATGTCGTCGGTCGCCTCCCACAGCAGTGCCGCGCGGCCGGTCCACAGGTCGAAATTCGCGCTGGATCTCTGGGCGAATTCGTCCACCGAGCCAGGGAACCCGACGCCCAGAAAGGTCGCATTCAGTGACTTCTCATCGCGGGTGTAGCGAAGACCAAGTGTTCCCCGGAGGCGGGGTGAACCCAAAGGTGCCGTGACTTCGCCGTAGGCCGCGTAGGAATCGATCTTCTGCGTTGCGTCCCGGTCGCCGTTGAGGAAGGGCGAGAACGTCGACCGATTCTTCAGGTCGGTATCGAAGTCCGAGTGGAAGTAGACGAGGCCAGCGGTCCAGGCGAGTGCCTGCTCCGCAGCGCTCGAAAGCCTCAGTTCCTGATAGAAGCGTCGCTCTTCCTCGTGCCAATCGGAAAACGACAATGGGTCGAGAAAGGCCGAAGACGGCAGGCCGAACAGTGGGCCATAGATGAGACCATCGGTATCGTCTGTAAACTGATCATTGCGAAAGCCGTTGACGGCCGTGATGGCGGTGAGATCCGGTCCCCCAAGCGAAAACTCGGAGGTCAGGCTGACACCCCATGCCGTCCGCTTGACCTCGTTTTCTGGAACGAGTTCGACTTGCGACCGCGGCTGGTCGCGCAGAACGTAGTAGAACGGTGAGCTGATCTGGCGGTCGACGTTCGATGATAGCGTGAAGCGCGCGCCGCCCTCTCCGGAGGGCGTGAAGATCAGGGTGCCGCGCGCGGCGTAGGACTCGCGGTCGCCCAGCTTTCCGCCTCCCGGCGCAATGTTCGGAACGAAACCATCGATGTTGGATGCGCGGAGCGTGATGCCTGCCTTGAGACGATCCTCGAGCACAGGGCCGGAGATCGCCGCCTGCGCGAGAAGGTAGCCACGCTGGCCGCCCTCCAGCCGTCCGCTGCTGCGCAGTTCGTCGTCTGGCGCGCGGGTCGTGAGGTTGAGCGCTCCACCCTGGCTGTTGCGCCCGAACAGCGTGCCCTGTGGACCCCTTAGGACTTCGAACCGCTCCAGATCCAGGTAGGCGATTTCGGAAGCGTAGACCGGCTGCGGGACGCCATCGATGTACGTCACCACTGAGCCGTCATCCGGACTGATGGCCTGGCTGAGTGGTCCGATTCCGCGCAGTTGGAAATAAGCGAAGCGGCCGTCGTCGAAACTCGTCAATGACAGGCCCGGCACGTGCCGAAAGACGCTTTGGGCGTCGTCGATGCGACGTTGCCCGAGCGCCACGCTGTCGACAACCGTGAGGGCGAAGGGAACGTCCTGCGCGGCCTCTTCCCGCAAGCGCGCCGTGACGACGATGGCTTCGATGGGCCGCGAGGAAGGCTCCCCTCGGGCCGAGGGTGCAGCGGGATCGCCCGCTGCCGGCAGGGACAAAAACGCTCCGGTGAGCAGTACGACGGGCATCGCCAGGATCTTCATCGATGGGCTCTCTGTAACGGATGCAGAACCTGATCGAGCGTATCGCTGCGGGCACGTGACTCATCTGTGGTGAACGGGAGTTTCAGCTGCGGTGAGCAGGAATCTTCGCGCGTACCCGACGCGTCACGGCGCTGGGCAGCACGCCGAAGTGCCGGCGGAAGGCGTCGGCGAAGCAGCGGGGACATTCGTAACCGGCGCTTTGGGCTGTCTCGATCACCGACCGGCCACCATGAAGCTCTGTCACGGCGAGTTCCATACAGCGCTTTCGAACATACCCGAAGATCGTCAAGCCGAACGTTGCCTTGAACCCACGCTTCAGGGCGAACTCGTTGGTCCCGACGATTCGAGCAAGGGTCCTGATGGTGGGCGGATCTGCGAAGTGTTCGTCGAGGTACTCTCGCGCTGCCTGCAGCTTCGGGCCGAGTCTGCCCTCTGCCACCAAACCCTTGCGTCGTTGGTCAGGAGCCTTGGTGTCGATCTGCGATGCCAACAGGCCGAGGGCGCAAGATTCGAGAAAGAGGGTGCGGGCAGCGCCGGTGTACGGTGTGGCGAACATCGATTCGACCAGCCGAAGCGCGTCGGGGTCCAGCGAGGGCAGTCGTTCGATGGCCACCTCTTCCCGAGCCTGTCGGGCCATATCCACGATGACACCACGTCGCTGGCCGTACTGCTGCAGGAGTTCCCGGATCACCTCCGGATCGAAGCGCAGCGAGATGGTTCGGAAGCCGTGCTGCGACAGCGTGAACGAAGACGGGGCGCTGCGGGGCGAGGTTCCGGCCCAGACGTCCAGCGGATGCGTCTCGAAATGACAGCGGTCCATATCGAAGTGGCTGCCGCCCTTGATGTGAAAGCCGATGCCGAAGACGTCCTCAGGCTCGACGAAGCGAAAGCGGCCCTCCTGCCCGCAGTCGAACTCCGTCTTGACGAGTGTGACGCCGCTGCGCAGTTGCAGCGTCTCGACCTGCTGGCCGCTCACGCTGGAACTGGACGGCCAATCGCAAACGTCCCGTCTGGGAGCGCGGTGAGTCATCCCATGGCAGCCTCGATCAGCTTCGCGTAGTCATCGACGCTGGCGGGACGCGGGTTGGTGAACGTGCAGACGTCCCGTGCGGCGTGCTGGGCGAGGCCGGGAATGTGATCGGCGGTGACCCCCATGGCAGCGAGATTGGCAGGCAGGCCGAGGCGGGCATTGAGCTGCTCGATGTAGTCGGCGAGGTCCACCTTGGCGTCCAGGCAGGCGGCTTCCCGGATCCGCGCGTACTTGTCGCCCACGTAGTCTGCGTTGAAGCGCAGCATAGTGGGCAGAAACACGGCATTGAGCGTGCCGTGATGCAGGCGCAGGCCGGGCAGGGCACCGCAGGCATGGCTCATGGAATGCACCGCACCGAGACCCTTGCTGAAGGCCATCGCCCCTTCGGTGGAGGCCATCATCATGTTCCAGCGCGCATCGGGGTCCTTGCCGTCCCGGACTGCGGCCAGCAGGTGACCGTGGCCGAGGCCCCGCCGCAGGCCGTCGAGGCCCACTGCCTCTGCGGGCGGATTGACCTGGGGTGACAGCACGGCCTCGATGCAGTGGGTCATGGCGTCCATGCCCGTCGCTGCAGTGAGCAGCGGTGGCAGGCCGAAAGTCAGTTCCGGATCGCAGACGGCTGTGCGCGGAACCAGGTGACGACTGATGAAGATCAGCTTCTCACCGTTGTTCATGATTACCACCGAGCCGCTGGACACCTCGCTGCCCGTCCCCGCCGTGGTCGGCACCGCGATGAGCGGCGCCACCGGACCGATGCGATCGACGCCGCCCTGGCCGGCGGTGTACTGCAGCAGCTCGCCGTCGTGGGTCACCCGAAGAGCGACGGCCTTGGCGAGATCGATGCTGGATCCGCCGCCGACGGCGAGGAGGCCGTCACAGCCTTCACTCCGATAGCGTTCGGCGGCGGCCAGGACGGCGGCTTCAGTCGGGTTTTCTGGCGTTTCGTCAAAACGCACCGCCTGCACCGAATTGGAGATCGCGGTCTCGATCTGCTCGACGATTCCCGCTGCGACCAGTCCGCGGTCCGTGCACAACAGGGGGCGGGAGATGCCGTGCGTCCGCAGCACGTCGACGAGTTGCCGGTGAGCGCCGTGGTCGAACAGTGTGGTGGTCAGAAAGGTCAGCGTGGCCATGGGTACTCCAGGAAAGTGCCGAGAGGCGGGATAGATAAATTATGTTATAACGTATCATTAAATTGGTCACGTCGTCCGCAAAGGTGTGCTCATGTCGATGTCAGCCGCCCCAACGCTGCAGCAGCTCCTGCCCTGGGAAGCGCGCTTCATGCCCTGGCAGGGAGGGCGCGTCCACTACCTGGACGAAGGCCCACGGGATGCTCCGGTGCTGCTGTGTCTGCACGGATTTCCCACCTGGAGCCTGCTGTTCCGGCATCCGCTCTCAGCACTGGTGAACGAATGGCGGATCTTGGCCGTGGACTGGCCCGGATTCGGCTGCAGCGATGCGCAACCGACGCCACTTTCGCCCCGTGCGGTGACAGCCATGCTGACCGCGCTACTCGAGTCCGCAGGCGTCGACCGCGTTCATCTGCTGGCGCATGGTGCGGGCGTCAGGTTGGCCATGGATTTCGTCGCCCGCCGGTCGGACGTTGTGGGCCGCTGCTGTCTGGTCAGCGGCAGCGTCACCAACGCGCCCATGCTGGGAACGACCTGGTACGAATGGTTACTGGGTCGTCAGGCCGATGCCCGCCTCGATGCGCTGTTCGACGACCTCGACACCCTGCTTCCTGGCCTCATGCGACGCATGGGAACCGGGCATGGATTCAGCCTCGGCGCTGTTCAGATGGAGGGATACGCAGCGGTATTCCGCAACAGGACCAGCCGCGAGGCTGCGTTGCGTATGCTGGAGCAGACGGACCTCGCGCCCTTGGCGCCGCAGCCGGCGGAAGCCATGCCGGCGGCCATCTCGGAGCACGACGCCTTGCTGGTCTATGGCGGCCTCGACCGAACGCTGGACATCGATGCGGCCACCGGGGAACTCGCTTCATTGTTTCCCAGGCACCGCTGCGTGCATCTGCCCGGCGTGGGGCACTTTGTCCCGGAAGAAGCTGGCGATCTGCTGGCATCACTGCTGGCCGTGTTTCTGCGCGGCAGCGACGCCGAGTGAATCGAGCGCGGATCGCCATGACGCAGCCCAGGGAAGTGAATCGATCGGTGCTTGCGCCGCGGCCGGCCAGGGACCGCAGCTGGACCGACGGCGAAGACCTGTTGCTGACGCCGGTGCGGCAGCAGGTGCTCGACCTGCTGAGGGCCACCTGTGAACCGATCGGAGCCTACGCCTTGCGGGATCGCCTCGAGGAAGCGCTGGCGCGCCGGGTGTCCCCGCCTACGGTGTATCGCGCGCTGAATTACCTGCAGCGTCGTGGCCTCGCCGCGCGTGTCGAAAGCTGCAGTGGCTGGATTGCCTGTGAGCTGCCCGACCCCCGGCACGCCGCGCTGTACTGTGTCTGCCGGGCCTGCGGCAGTGTCGTCCAGGCTCGGGGCGTGGACGCCCACGCCGCGCTGCTCTCGCTGGCGGACCGCCGGGGCTTCGTTGCCGGCGCGTTCACGCTAGAAGTCAGCGGTTTGTGTGCCCACTGTCGCACGGAAGGGGACTGACCGTGGCGGCGCCTGCGGAACTCATCCCGATCACGGTCCTGACGGGCTTTCTCGGCAGCGGCAAGACGACGCTGATCAATCGGCTGCTGCAGGACCGTGAGCTTGCGGACACGCTGATCCTCATCAATGAATTCGGTGACATTGGCATCGACCATGATCTGGTGGCCCCGCTGGCCGATGATGCGGTGGTCGAGATGGCGAGTGGCTGTCTGTGCTGCACCATCCGCGGTGACCTCGCTCGTACGTTGCGTGACGCACCCTGGCGCTACGCACGGGGCGGGCGTCCATGGTTCCGGCGCGTAGTCCTGGAAACTACGGGCTTAGCCGACCCGCTGCCGATTCTGCAGACGCTGGTCGCCGATCCGGCAGTCATCGGTCGCTATCGCCTCGATCGGGTCGTCACCGTGGTGGATGCCGTCCACGGCTTCGACACGCTCGAGCGCCAGGAGGAAGCCCGGCGACAGGTCGCCGTAGCGGATCTGTTGCTGATCACGAAAAGCGATGTAGCCGACGAGGCCATGCTCGACCAACTCGGGCAGAGGCTGGCGGCACTCAACCCGACAGCGCCGCGGAACATGGCGCGGCACGGGCAACTCGATGGAGGGCAACTGCTTCTTGCGACGGCGCCGTTGTCCGGCCAACTTGCAACTCTGGAGGGGTGGGCTGACGACGATCGTGGCCATGACCACGCTCACCATCATGATCCCAATCGACATGGCGACCACATTCGAGCCCTGACGCTCACATTCGAGACACCGATATCCGGACCGCTGCTCGATCAGTGGCTCGAAGCCCTGCTGTTGCTGCGCGGTGCCGACATCCTTCGGGTGAAGGGCATCATCAATCTGGCGGAGACGGATCGCCCCATGGTCATCCACGGCGTTCAGCATCGCTTCGAGGACCCCATCCTGCTGCCCGCCTGGCCCTCGTCTGATCGACGCACGCGGCTGGTTTTCATTACCCGTGATCTCGACGCTCCGACCCTGAATGCGTCGTTGGCACCATTCCTGGGGGCATGTCGTTGAGAGTTCTCGACAGCTATGACGACTGGAGGCAGTGCATTGCGGTCGACTGCGGCATCCCCCTGACGAAGGCGTTTGTTCGCCGTCGACTCGAGGAACTCGCCAACCCGCGTCTGCATACGACAAGCCGTTTCATCGAAGTCTGGGGAGAAGCACACCGCCAGCGGGTCATTGAGTGGTTCGAGCGTGCAGAGCGCGAGCTCGCCTGAACTCGCTCAGCCGGGCTAGGAGCCTGTGCGGTAGAACATGGAAGCGCTGCGACGCCCCCACTTCGGGCCGCTCCGATCGCCCGATTTCGTCACGTAGCCCCACTACGCTCCTCAATCGGGCGTCGAATCGGCCTCGAATTGGGAGCGTCTCGCTTGCTCCCAGTTCTACCGCGCAGGC
>JAFIFJ010000141.1 GCA_020832085.1 Gammaproteobacteria bacterium
GGGTCACAAACTGGGCGAGTTCGCGGTGACCCGGAACTTCCGGGGCCACGTGGCCGACAAGAAGGCCAGGCGCTGAGCCTGGCCTGCGAGGAAGCGAAGATGGAAGTCCAAGCCATTGCCAGACGCATTCGGATGTCGCCGCAGAAGGTGCGACTCGTCGTGGATCAGATCCGCGGCAAGGACGTGGCCGCAGCGCTCGACATCCTGGCCTACAGCAACAAGGCCGCCGCTACACCGGTCCGCAAGGTGCTCGAGTCGGCCATTGCCAATGCCGAGCACAACGAAGGCGCGGACGTTGACGAGCTCAAGGTGTCACGGGTGTTCGTTGATGAAGGGATGATCTTGAAGCGGATCAAGCCGCGCGCAAAAGGGCGCGCTGATCGTATCTTCAAGCGCACCTGCCACATCACCGTCGCGGTGTCGGACGCCTGAGAGCACAGCTGGGCCGCACAGGCTGGGCCAGATGCTGGCGCAGTACTGAAGAGATAGCCGGGAGAAAGGCCAGATGGGTCAGAAAGTCAATCCAGTCGGGTTCAGGTTGGGGATCGTCAAGGATCACACCTCGGTGTGGTATGCCGACCGCAAGGCCTATGCCGACAACCTGCTCAACGACATGCAGGTGCGGGACTACCTGCGCAAGCGGCTGGCCAGCGCCTCCGTGAGCCGGATCGAGATCGAGCGCCCGGCACAGACTGCGCGGTTGACGATTCATACGGCGCGCCCGGGTATCGTCATCGGCAAGAAGGGTGAGGACGTCGAGCGGCTGCGGGCCGAAGTGGCGAAGCTGATGGGTGTGCCGGTGCACATCAACATCGAAGAGATCCGCAAGCCTGAGCTGGACGCCTACCTGTCGGCGGTCAATGTGGCCCAGCAGCTCGAGCGCCGGGTGCAGTTCCGCCGGGCCATGCGTCGGGTACTGCAGAACGCCATGCGCCTGGGTGCCAAGGGTATCCGGATTCGGGTGGCAGGACGTCTGAACGGCGCGGACATTGCGCGGTCTGAGACCTACCGTGAAGGCCGGGTGCCGTTGCATACCCTGCGTGCCGACATCGACTACGCGACGGCGGAAGCCCACACCACCTACGGCGTCATCGGCGTGAAGGTGTGGATCTTCAAGGGTGAAGTCATCGGTTCGAAAGACGAGGCGCCGGCTGCGGCGGCTGGCTGAAATAGCCTGGCCGCGCCCCCAGATCGAGGTTTTGAGAAATGCTACAGCCCAAGCGCACAAAGTTCCGCAAGCAGTTCAAGGGTCGCAACCGCGGTCTGGCGCTGCGCGGCAGTTCGGTCAGCTTCGGGGAGTTCGGCCTCAAGGCCGTGGCCCGGGGCCGCATGACAGCACGGCAGATCGAGGCCGGTCGGCGTGCCATGACCCGTCACGTCAAGCGGGGCGGCAAGATCTGGATCCGCGTGTTCCCGGACAAGCCGATCACCCAGAAGCCCCTGGAAGTGCGTCAGGGCAAGGGCAAGGGCAGCGTCGAATACTGGGTCGCACAGATTCAGCCCGGTCGCGTGCTCTACGAGATGGAAGGTGTCAGTGAGGAGATTGCGCGCGAGGCCTTCAGGCTGGCGGCGTCCAAACTGCCCTTCGCGACCACTTTCGTGAAACGGACGGCGATGTGATGAAGGCGAGTGATCTGCGCGAGAAGAATGAGGCGGACCTGCGCTCGGAGCTGAAGAAGCTCCTGAAGGAGCAGTTCAACCTGCGGATGCAGCAGGGCACAGGCCAGCTCGGCCAGTCCCACCTGCTGGGTGAGACACGACGGAATATCGCGCGCGTGAAGAGCGTTCTGCGCGAGAAGCAGGTGGCGACACAGTGAGCAGCGAAGCAGCACAACAGTCGACGAGCGATCAGGTCATGAGCGAAGAGAATCAGGTGCCGAGCGAAGCGAACCCGGGGAACGGCGAAGCGAAGCAGACCAGGGCGCGGGTCGTCACCGGTACCGTGGTCAGCAACAAGATGGACAAGACCATCGTGGTGCTGGTGGAGCGGCGGGTGCAGCATCCGCTTTACGGCAAGATCATCCGTCGCTCGAGCAAACTGCACGCGCACGACGAGAACAACGAATGCGAGATCGGCGACACCGTCACGGTGTCCGAGGTGGCGCCGATTTCCAAGACCAAGACCTGGCGGCTGGTGCGGATCGACGAGCGCCCGACGCGGGTATGACGAGCAAGGCGATATCCAGGCGGGCGCGGTCAGCGACTGCTGGATCTGGAGATAGGAAATGATTCAGACACAGACCATGTTGGATATCGCGGACAACAGCGGTGCACGTCGGGTGATGTGCATCAAGGTCCTCGGAGGCTCCCATCGCCGCTATGCGGGCGTGGGTGATGTGATCAAGGTGACGGTGAAAGAAGCCGCGCCGCGAGGCCGGGTCAAGAAGGGCCAGGTGGTCAACGCAGTGGTGGTGCGTACCCGCAAGGGCGTTCGTCGCCCGGATGGTTCCATCATCCGTTTCGATGACAATGCCGCGGTGCTGTTGAACAACCAGTTGCAGCCCATCGGTACCCGGATCTTCGGACCCGTCACTCGTGAGCTGCGCGGTGAGAACTTCATGCGCATCGTATCGCTCGCGCCTGAAGTGCTCTGAAGGCGGAGGCAGACATGCGCAAGATCAAACGTAACGACGAGGTGATCGTCATCACGGGCAAGGACAAGGGCAAGCGCGGCGACGTGCTGCGCGTGTTCGACAACGGCCGAGCGCTGGTGTCCGGGGTGAACATCATCAAGAAGCACACACGTCCCGACCCGAATCGCAACATCGCGGGCGGCATCGTGGAGAAGGAAGCACCCATTCAGATCTCCAATCTGGCGATCTGGAATGCAGCGGAAGGTCGCGCGGACCGGGTCGGATTCCGCGTCGATGACGGCGAGAAGCAGCGCTTCTTCAAGTCGACCGGCAAGACCATCGACTCCTGACCGGACAGAACACCATGACCAAGTTGTATGAACAGTATCGCAACGAAATCGCTCCGGCGCTGATGGAGCAGTTCGGCTATGCGAGCCCCATGCAGGTGCCGAAGCTCGAGAAGATCACGCTGAACATGGGCCTTGGCGACGCCGTCGGTGACAAGAAGATCATCGATGCGGCCGTTGGCGACATGGCGTTGATCACGGGCCAGCGCCCTGTGGTGACGGTGGCGCGCAAGTCCATCGCCGGATTCAAGATCCGCGACGGCTGGCCCATCGGCTGCAAGGTGACGTTGCGGCGAGCGCGGATGTACGAGTTCCTCGAGCGCCTGATCAACGTTGCGATCCCGCGGCAGCGCGACTTCCGTGGCTTGTCGGCCAAGGCCTTCGACGGCCGGGGCAACTACTCCATGGGTCTCACGGAGCAGATCGTGTTCCCCGAGATCGACTACGACAAAGTCGACAAGCTGCGCGGCATGGACATCAACATTACGACCACCGCGTTGACGGACGACGAGGGACGAGCGCTCCTGGCAGCGTTCAAGTTTCCGTTCAGAACGACAGGAGCCGCGTAATGGCGAAGAAGTCGATGCTCGAGCGTGAGCTGAAGCGGGCCAAACTCGCTGCTCGCTACGCAGGCAAGCGCGCGAAGCTCAAGGCGATCATCAATGATCGCAGTGCTCCGGAAGAGGAGCGCTGGGAAGCCCAGGTTGCGCTGCAGAAGCTGCCGCGTGATTCGAGCCCTGTGCGCAAGCAGCGCCGCTGCCGGATTACCGGCCGCCCGCACGGGGTCTACCGCAAGTTCGGGCTCGCCCGTACCAAGCTCCGGGAAGCAGCCATGCGCGGCGATGTGCCGGGCCTGGTGATGTCGAGCTGGTAATGCAAGGTGATGGAGATCTGACCCGATGAGCATGCAGGACCCTGTATCGGACATGCTGACGCGCATCCGCAATGCCCAGGCGCGGAACAAGGCGAGCGTCAGCATGCCTTCCTCCAAGCTGAAGGTGGCCATTGCCGAGGTGCTGCAGCAGGAAGGTTATGTAGAGAGCTATGCCGTGGATGGGGACACCAAGCCCCAGCTGACGGTGACGCTGAAGTATTTCGATGGGCGCCCGGTGATCGAAGAGATCAAGCGGGTGAGTCGTCCCGGCCTGCGGGTCTACCGCGACCAGAGCGCTCTGCCGAGCGTCCGCGGTGGCCTGGGCGTGGCGATCGTGAGCACCAACAAGGGCCTCATGACGGACCGGGCCGCGCGAGCGGCGGGCGTCGGTGGCGAGGTGCTTTGCACCGTTTTCTGACGAGTCAGGTCGAGAATCATGTCGAGAATTGCGAAAGACCCCGTCAAGCTGCCTTCAGGCGTGGAAGCCACCATTTCCGGCCAGGACGTCAGCGTCAAGGGTGCCAAGGGCCAGATGGCTGCCAGAATCAATGCCGCCGTCAAGGTCGAGCAGGCCGACGGCGAGCTGCGCTTCGAGCCGGCTGGTGAAAGCGATCACGGCTGGGCCCAGGCGGGTACCGCACGCGCCCTCGTTCAGAATCTGGTGACCGGTGTGTCCCAGGGGTTCGAGCGTCGCCTGCAGCTGGTGGGCGTCGGTTACCGGGCAGCAGCACAGGGCCGCACCCTCAATCTGGCGCTGGGCTTCTCGCATCCGGTGAACTACGCGCTGCCGGAAGGAATCGAGGTGGAAACCCCGACCCAGACCGAGATCGTCGTCCGGGGCATCGACAAGCAACTCGTGGGACAGGTGTCCGCCGAGATTCGGGCCTACCGCCCGCCGGAGCCTTATAAGGGCAAGGGTGTGCGTTACGCCGACGAACAGGTGCGGCGCAAGGAGTCGAAGAAGAAGTGATCCACATCCGCGGCCAAAGCCGCGGTGTCGACCAACGTTTTCGTCAGGTGCATGAAGATGAATCCGAACACAAAGAAGTTGGCCCGCCTGCGTCGCGCTCGTCGCGCCCGGGCCCACATGCGCCGTCTTGGAGCCGTCAGGCTCTGCGTCCACCGGACGCCGCGGCACATGTACGCCCAGGTCATTTCGCCGAACGGGGCTGAAATCCTGGCAACGGCGTCGACGCTGGACTCCGATCTGCGGGCATCGCAGACGGGTAATGCCGCTGCGGCGGCACGCGTCGGCGCGCTGATCGCTGAGCGCGCCAAGCAGGCAGGTATCACCCGGGTTGCCTTCGACCGGTCCGGATATCGTTATCACGGCCGGGTCAAGGCCCTGGCAGATGCGGCCCGCGAGGCCGGTCTCGAATTCTGAGGAAGACGGCATGGCTTATACCGAAGAAGTGCGCGAAGAAGGTCTGGTCGAGAAGCTGGTCCAGATCAACCGCGTCTCCAAGGTCGTAAAGGGAGGCCGGATCTTCGGCTTCACGGCGCTGGCAGTCGTTGGCGATGGCGCTGGCCGCGTCGGTTATGGTCGCGGCAAGGCCCGCGAAGTACCGATCGCGATCCAGAAGGCCATGGAAGCGGCGCGTCGCAACATGATCGACGTGGAGCTCAATGAAGGCACGATCTGGTACGCGACCAGTGCCAACCATGGCGCGTCGAAGGTCTACATGCAGCCGGCATCCGAGGGTACCGGCGTCATTGCCGGAGGCACCATGCGGGCCATGCTCGAAGCGGCCGGGATCCACAACGTGCTGGCCAAGTGCTACGGATCCACCAACCCGGTGAACGTGGTCCAGGCCACCTTCAAGGCACTGCAGCGTGCGAGCTCGCCGAACCAGGTGGCGGCCAAGCGTGGCAAAGCGGTCGAAGAGCTCACCAGCTGACCGGGTCACCGCGAGGAAGAGACGAGATGAGTCAGAGCAAGATCAAGGTGACGCTGGTGAAGAGCGTCGCAGGAAGGCTTAAGTCCCACCAGGCCTGCGTGCGTGGGCTCGGGCTGCGCCGTATCGGCCACAGCGTCGAGGTGGAGGACACTCCGTCGGTGCGCGGCATGATCAACAAGGTCCCGTATCTGGTACGGGTCGAAGGAGAGTGACCATGCGCCTGAATGATCTGCATCCAGCGGAAGGTAGCCGTCCGGCGAAGAAGCGCGTGGGGCGTGGTATTTCCGCGGGCCAGGGCAAGACTGCCGGCCGCGGCGTGAAGGGAGCCAAGTCCCGTGCTGGTGGCGGTATCAAGCCGGGATTCGAGGGCGGCCAGATGCCGCTGCAGCGTCGTCTGCCCAAGCTCGGCTTCACCTCACGCATCGGCCGGGTCACCGCCGAGGTGCGTTCCAGCGAACTGGCCAAGGTTGCCGGCGATCTGGTGACCCTGGAGACCTTGAAGGCGGCACGGGTGGTTCGGCGCAACATGAAGCGTGCACGGATCGTTCTTTCAGGTGGCATCGATCGTGCGCTGGTCATTCAGGGCGTGCCGGTGACGGCGGGCGTTCGTGCAGCGGTGGAAGCTGCGGGTGGTCGAATCGAGGATGCTCCGGTGGCGGACGCTTCGATTGCGGACGCAAGTGCGGACGCGGAAGCGGCAGCCACGGAATGAGTCTGCGTCCGGTATTTTCCGGACGCCAAGTGAGGCGGTAGATGGCGGTCAATTCCCAGTCCCTGGCAGGTGCGCAGAAGGGTGTGCAGGAACTCGTCCATCGCCTTCTGTTTGTGCTGTTGGCGCTCCTGATCTATCGCATCGGTACCCATATTCCGGTTCCGGGCATTGATCCGGATCGCTTGCGGGCGCTGTTCGAGCAGCAGCAGGGCGGCATTCTCGATCTGTTCAACATGTTCTCCGGCGGCGCGCTGGAGCGCATGAGTATTCTGGCGCTGGGGGTCATGCCCTACATCACGGCGTCGATCATCATGAACCTGCTCACGGCCATGGATCCGCGGCTGGAGCAGTTGAAGAAGGAAGGTGAGGCCGGCCGGCGCAAGATCATGCAGTACACGCGCTACGGCACGGTACTGATCGCGCTGATCCAGGGCTGGGGCATGTCGGTAGGCTTGGCGTCCCAGGGCCTGAGCTACATCACCGGTTTCGGCTTCTACTTCGTCGCCACCGTATCCCTGGTGACCGGGGCGGTGTTCATGATGTGGCTGGGTGAGCAGATCACCGAGCGCGGCGTCGGCAACGGCATTTCGCTGCTGATTTTCGCAGGCATCGTGGCGGGCTTCCCGGCGGCCATCGGCCAGAGTTTCGAGGCGGCGCGGCAGGGTGACATCAACATCATCGCGCTGCTGGTGATCGGCGTCATGGCGCTTGCGGTAGTGGCCTTCGTGGTCTTCATCGAGCGGGGCCAGCGCCGGATCACGGTGAATTATCCAAAACGGCAGCAGGGCAGGAAGGTGTTTGCCGCCCAATCCAGCCATTTGCCGCTGAAAGTGAACATGGCAGGTGTGATTCCGGCCATCTTCGCCTCGAGCCTGCTGCTGGCTCCGGCATCGATGGCGCAGTGGTTCGGCCAGTCGCCGGGCATGGAGTGGTTGCAGCAGATCTCGCTGGCGCTGTCGCCGGGGAACTTCCTGTACATCCTCCTGTTCGCAGGCGGCATTATTTTCTTCTGCTTCTTCTATACGGCGTTGATGTTCAACCCCAAGGAGATTGCGGAAAACCTGAAGCGCCAGGGTGCTTACGTCCCCGGGATTCGCCCCGGGCAGCAGACGGCCAAGTACATCGACGACGTCACGACGCGTCTGACCATGTTCGGCTCGGTGTACGTGGCACTGGTCTGCCTGCTGCCGGAGCTGCTGGTGCTCGGATTCGGAATCACGTTCCGACTGGGTGGCACGGCCGTGCTGATCGTGGTCGTGGTGTCCATGGACTTCATGTCCCAGGTTCAGGCCCATCTGATGTCGAGTCAGTACGCGAAGCTGATGGAAAAGTCGAACCTCAAGAGTTACGGCAAGGGCACGCGGCGGACCTGATCCGCCCACCAGGAGTATTAGGAAAATGAAGGTACGTGCATCGGTTCGCAAGATGTGTCGGCAGTGCAAGATCGTTCGCCGCAATGGTGTGGTCAGGGTGATCTGTGCAGCCGAGCCTCGTCACAAGCAGCGCCAGGGTTGAGATGCCGCGCTGGTGGGATGCTGCGACAAATGATTGATATCAGCCGGGATAACCGCTACGCTGTTGCGCCTTTTTTGGCAGGGGCTGGTTGTCCGGATATGAGTGGGAGTGCCTGAATGGCCCGTATTTCTGGTGTAAACGTTCCGGACAACAAGCACGCCGTGATCGCGCTGACCTACATCTATGGCGTGGGTCGCACCTCGGCTTCCGAGATCTGCGCGGCAGCTGGTGTCGAAGGAACGCGCAAGGTGTCGGATCTCAATGAGAGCGAGCTCGATGCCCTGCGTAACGAGGTAGGCAAGCGTACCGTCGAGGGTGACCTGCGACGGGAAGTGTCCATGAACATCAAGCGTCTGATGGACCTCGGTTGCTACCGCGGCATCCGTCATCGCCGTGGGTTGCCCGTTCGCGGTCAGCGCACCAAGACCAACGCCCGTACCCGTAAGGGTCCGGCGCGTCCGATCCGCCGGTGATGCGCGGGCTCGTCAACGAGCCCGGCACCCAGCGGCTGTAGCACTTTTCGGGAAAAGCGAATCATGGCCGAAGCCAGTACCAAGAAGCGCGCGAAGAAAACCGTGGTGGATGCGGTGGCCCACGTGCACGCATCGTTCAACAACACGATCATCACGATCACGGACCGGCAGGGCAACACCTTGTGCTGGGCCACTTCCGGTGGTTCGGGCTTCCGTGGCTCGCGCAAATCCACGCCCTTTGCTGCCCAGGTGGCTGCGGAGAAGGCCGGCAATGCGGCGCTGGAGTTCGGGGTCAAGAACATGGACGTGTTCGTCCGGGGCCCAGGCCCGGGACGTGAATCCGCGGTGCGGGCTCTGAACGCGGTCGGATTCCGTATTTCCAGCATCAATGATGTGACCCCGATTCCCCACAACGGTTGTCGGCCACCCAAAAAGCGGCGCGTCTGACACCCGGGCGAAGCAGGCAGGAGAAGCAATTACATGGCCCGTTATCTCGGTCCCCGATTGAAGCTGGCACGGCGTGAAGGCACTGACCTCATGCTCACCAGCGGCGTGCGTCCGCTGGAGTCCAAGTGCAAGGCGGAAACGCCGCCCGGGCAGCATGGTGCCCGGCGCATGCGCCAGTCCGATTACGCCATTCAGTTGCGCGAAAAGCAGAAAGTGCGGCGCATGTATGGCGTCCTCGAGCGGCAGTTCCGCAACTACTACAAGAAGGCGGATCGCCAGAAAGGCGCCACCGGCGAGAATCTCCTGCGCCTGCTCGAAGGGCGGCTGGACAACGTGGTCTACCGCATGGGCTTTGGCAGTACCCGCCAGGAGGCACGGCAACTCGTCTCCCATAAGTCCATCGAGGTCAACGGTCAGCCGGTGAACATCCCGTCCTACCAGGTGCAGGCGGAAGATGTGATCTCCGTGCGTGAGAAGTCGCGCAGCCAGTTGCGGATCCAGTCGGCACTGCAGCTTGCCGCCCAGCGTGCCCAGGCGCCGTGGGTCGAAGTGGATTCGAGCAAGCTCACGGGGATCTTCAAGCGGTTCCCGGATCGGGAGGAGTTGCCCTCGGAGATCAACGAGAATCTGATCGTCGAGCTCTACTCCAAGTAACCCCAACGGCAGGTGAACCTCATGGCACGATCGGTCAACGAATTCCTGACCCCCAAGAACATTCAGGTCCAGGAAATCAGCAAGACCCGCGCGAAGGTGACGCTCGAGCCACTCGAGCGGGGCTTCGGGCATACCCTCGGCAACACGCTGCGGCGAATCCTGCTGTCGTCCATGCCCGGGTGTGCGGTTGTCGAAGTGAAGATCGACAACGTGGAACACGAGTACAGTGCCCTCGAGCACGTGCGCGAGGACGTCATCGAGGTGCTGTTGAACCTTAAGGGCCTGGCGGTACGCATGCACGGCGCCGACGAGGCGCGGCTGAGCGTGTCCAAGACCGGCCCTGGCGTCATCACCGCCGGTGACCTGCAGCTGCCCCAGGACGTGGAGGTGGTGGACCCGGATTACCATATCGCCACCCTCACCGAGGGCGCGAAGCTGAACATGGAGATCAAGGTCGCCCGCGGCCGTGGTTACGAGCCTGCGGATGCCCGCTACAGCGACGAGGACGAGACCCGTCCCATCGGCGTGCTGCAGCTCGATGCCACCTACAGCCCTGTTTACCGCGTGTCCTACTCGGTGGAGGCTGCCCGGGTGGAGCAGCGTACCGACTTGGACAAGCTGATCATCGATCTCGAAACCAACGGCACCATCGACCCGGAAGAGGCCATCCGTCGTGCGGCGACCATTCTCCAGCAGCAGCTGTCGGTGTTCGTCGACCTCGAAGGTCAATCCGAACCGGTTCGGGAGGAAAAGGAAGACGAAGTCGACCCGACGCTGCTGCGCCCGGTGGACGATCTCGAATTGACGGTGCGTTCGGCAAACTGTCTGAAGGCCGAGAACATCTACTACATCGGTGACCTGATTCAGCGCACCGAGGTGGAGCTCCTGAAGACGCCGAACCTGGGCAAGAAGTCGCTCACGGAGATCAAGGACGTTCTCGCCTCGCGCGGGCTGTCCCTGGGCATGCGCCTGGAGAACTGGCCGCCGCCGAGCCTGAAGCGGGACGACAAAGCGATCGCCTGAGCGATCCATGGGATATCGCCTGCCGGTGATCCGGCAGGTAGCACGGCTCCGCGCGAAGAGCCGCAGCAGTCATTGAAGGGTCGCTTCGCGAGCGGCTTGAGGCGTCGTCTGATGACGCCGGTAAGAATCGAGGATCATCGTCATGCGTCATCGCAAGAGCGGTCGCCAGCTCAACAGGAACAGTTCCCACCGCGCGGCCATGTTCCGCAACATGGCGGTGTCCCTGTTCGAGCACGAAGTCATCAAGACGACCTTGCCCAAGGCCAAGGAACTGCGCCGCGTCGCTGAGCCTCTGATCACCCTGGCCAAGGAAGACTCCGTCGCCAATCGGCGGCTGGCCTTCTCCCGCACCCGCAGCAAGGTGGCGGTGGGCAAGCTGTTCAACGATCTCGGTCCGCGCTATTCCGAGCGGCCCGGCGGCTACACCCGCATCCTGAAGTGCGGCTACCGGCCCGGTGATTCCGCGCCCATGGCCTACATCGAACTGGTGGGCCGCGAGATGCCGGAAGAGGATCTCGACGACGATCTCGAGGAAGACGACGACGAGTGAGCGGGTCGCCGCGAGCGATCTGACTGCTTTTCAGCACTTCGACAGCGTGAATCTAGACGAAGGCCGGCTTAGCCGGCCTTTTTCGTTTGAGGGGTCACACAGTCAGCTTTACTTCTTCGCTTGTGCCGTCCGGGGCTGTTTCCGGGCCGTGCTTTGCTCGGCGGGTTTGCGGGCGGCGGCGGCGGGTTTGGCGGCGGCCGATTTCGGTTTCGCTTGCGACTTCGATTTCGACTTGGAGGCAGCCGAATTCGACTTTGAGCTGGCCGGTCCCTTGTGCAGCAGCGGGGCCAGGAATTCGCCGGTGAAGGAGCCCTTGGTCTTTGCCACGTCTTCGGGTGTTCCGCGGGCGACCACCTGGCCGCCACCGGAGCCCCCTTCGGGGCCGAGGTCGATGATCCAGTCGGCGGTCTTGATGACGTCGAGGTTGTGCTCGATGACCACCACGGTATTGCCCTGATCGCGCAGGCGGTGGAGCACGTTGAGCAGCTGCTGGATGTCGTGAAAGTGCAGTCCGGTGGTGGGCTCATCGAGGATGTACAACGTCCGCCCGGTATCCCGCTTGGACAGCTCCCGTGACAGCTTGACGCGCTGGGCTTCGCCACCGGACAGGGTTGTCGCGGCTTGTCCGAGGCGGACGTAGGACAGGCCCACGTCCATCAGCGTCTGCAGCTTGCGGGCGATCATGGGGACGGCGTCGAAGAACTCCCGGGCGTCCTCCACCGTGAGTTCGAGGACCTCGCTGATGTTCAGGCCCTTGTAGGTGACTTCCAGGGTCTCCCGGTTGTAGCGCTTGCCCTTGCAGACATCGCACATGACGTAGATGTCGGGCAGGAAGTGCATTTCCACCTTGATCAGCCCGTCACCCTGGCAGGCCTCGCAGCGCCCGCCCTTGACGTTGAAGCTGAAGCGCCCGGGCTTGTAGCCCCGGGTGCGCGCCTCGGAGGTCTGGGCGAACAGCTCGCGAATCGGCGTGAACAGGCCGGTGTAGGTGGCCGGATTGGAACGGGGCGTGCGGCCGATGGGGCTCTGATCGATGTCCACGACCTTGTCGAGCAGGTCGAGGCCCTCGATGCTGTCGAAAGGGCTGGCCGTCAGGCTGGTGGCGCCATTCAGCCGTGTCGCCGCCAGCGGATAGAGGGTGTGGTTGATCAGGGTCGACTTGCCGGACCCGGAGACGCCGGTGACGCAGGTCATCAGGCCGGTGGGGATCTCCACGGTGACGTCCCGCAGATTGTTGCCGCTCGCCCCCTTCAGACGGACGACCTCATCGCCCTTGAACGGGTGCCGCTGTCGCGGAATCTCGATGCGCATGCGGCCCGAGAGGTAGGCGCCGGTGAGGGAGGCTTCGCAGGCCTCCACGTCCTTCACGGAGCCCTGGGCCACCACCTGGCCGCCGTGCACCCCGGCGCCGGGACCCATGTCCACCACATGGTCCGCGCTGCGGATGGCATCCTCGTCATGTTCGACCACTACGACGGTGTTACCGAGATCCCGCAGGTGGGTGAGGGTGCGTAACAGGCGCGCATTGTCGCGCTGGTGCAGGCCGATGGAGGGCTCGTCGAGCACGTAGAGGACGCCTACGAGCCCGGCTCCGATCTGGCTGGCCAGGCGGATGCGCTGGGCCTCGCCGCCGGACAGGGTGTCCGCGGAACGGTCCAGGGTGAGGTAGTTGAGCCCCACATCCACCAGGAACTGCAGCCGGGCACGGATCTCCTTGAGGATCTTGGCGGCGATCTCGCCGCGACGGCCCGGCAGGCTCAGCTGTTCGAAGTGCTCGCAGGCTTCGCCCACCGCGTCCCGGGTGACCGCGGGCAGGTTGCGCTCGCCGATGAAGACGTTGCGGGCCTCCTGGCGCAGCCGGGTTCCCATGCAGCTGCCGCAGGGTGCCACCGAGAGGAAGCGCGACAGATGTTCGCGGACCATGGTGGATTCGGTCTCGCGGTAGCGGCGATCCATGTTCGGCAGCACGCCTTCGAAGCGGTGGCGTCGGGAAATCACATCGCCGCGGTCATTGACGTAGGAGAAATCGATGCGCTCCTCGCCGCTGCCCTGAAGAATGGCGTCCCGATGCTTCCTGGCCAAAGAGCTGAAGGGGGCATCGAGATCGAAGCCGTAGTGGTTCGCCAGGGAGGTGAGCATGTGGAAGTAGTAGACGTTGCGGCGGTCCCAGCCGCGAATGGCGCCCTCCGACAGCGACAGACTCGGATCCTCCACCACCCGCTCGGCATCGAAGAACTGTTTGACGCCGAGGCCGTCACAGCTCGGGCAGGCGCCGGCGGGGTTGTTGAAGGAGAACAGCCTGGGTTCGAGTTCACTGATGCTGTAGCCGCAGTGGGGGCAGGCGAAGCGGGACGAGAAGACCAGCTCGGTATCGAATCCCGTGGCGGCATCCGCGTCACCCTTGCGCTCCGGCAGCGGCGCCACCCGGGCCGTGCCTTCGGCCAGTTCCAGCGCGGTCTCGAAGGACTCGGCCAGGCGCTGCTCGATGCCGGGACGCACCTTGAAGCGGTCCACCACCACGTCGATGCTGTGCTTGCGCTTCTTGTCCAGCTTGGGCGGTTCGTCGAGATCCAGTACCAGACCGTCGACCCGGGCACGGACGAAGCCGTTGGCGGCCAGCTCGCGGAAGACATTGGCGTGTTCGCCCTTGCGGTCGTTCACTACCGGTGCCAGCAGCATGGCCCGGGTGCCCTCGGGCAGAGCCATGACCTGATCCACCATCTGGCTCACGGTCTGGGCGGCCAGGGTCGCGCCGTGCTCCGGACAGCGGGGCTCGCCGACGCGCGCATACAGCAGCCTCAGGTAGTCGTAGATCTCGGTGATCGTGCCGACGGTGGAGCGGGGGTTGTGGGACGTGGACTTCTGCTCGATGGAGATGGCCGGTGACAGCCCCTCGATCTGGTCGACGTCCGGTTTCTCCATGATGGACAGGAACTGCCGGGCATAGGCCGACAGGGATTCCACATAGCGGCGCTGCCCTTCCGCGTAAAGCGTATCGAAGGCCAGGGACGACTTGCCGGATCCCGACAGGCCAGTGATCACCACCAGCTTGTCGCGGGGGAGAATCAGATCGACATCGCGCAGGTTGTGGGTGCGCGCGCCGCGAATCGAAATACTGTCCATGGCGGATCGACGACGGAGGGAAAGGGACTGCGGGCCGGGGCCGCGCCAAAGCGGCAACATACGCGGCAACCCCGCCCACGGCAACCAGGCAATGCCCCGGCCCCTTCCAGGCCGGGGCGCGCAGCAGAGCACCCGGAGCGCAGCGCAGGGGGCCGCTCTGGACAACCTCGATCGGAGGCTACGCCGTCGTTCCCCTGCGCTGCGCTGCGGGAAACTTCCCACAGACTTGTCGCAGGCTGGGGCTTGGGCCTACAACGGCTTCAGCCCAAACGTACGCCCGGGATGGCGTCTCGCTGTGGGTGTGGAGCCGGCCCTGGGTTACACTGGCCCTTCATCCAAGTTCTTCTCCATCACAGGGAGCGACCCATGGCTCGCGGCATCAACAAGGTGATCCTCATCGGCAACCTGGGTGCCGACCCTGAGACCCGTTTCACCCAGGCCGGCGCACCGGTCACCAACTTCCGCATCGCTACCAGCGAAAACTGGACCGACAAGCAGTCCGGGCAGCGTCAGGAGCGAACGGAGTGGCACTCCATCGTCTGCTTCGGCAAGCTCGCCGAGATTTCCGGCGAGTACCTGCGCAAGGGCTCCAAGGTCTACGTGGAGGGATCGCTCAGGACCAGCTCCTGGGAGTCCGACGGCCAGACCCGCTACAAGACCGAGATCATCTGCAATGACATGCAGATGCTCGATTCCCGCGGTGGCGGTATGAGTGACAGCGGCGGGGCCGGTGGCGGCATGGGCGAAGGTGGCTATGACTCGGCACCGCGCCAGCAGAGCGGTGGCCAGGGTGGCAGTCGCCCGAGCGCGCCGCGGCAGCAGCCGGTGACCAATCCCGACACCCTCAACGACTTCGACGACGACATTCCGTTCTGATGCCGACGAGCCCCCAAATCGCCGGGACGGATGCCGCTGCCACTTTGCCGCTGTTTCCCCTTGGCACCGTGCTCTTTCCGGGCGGACTGCTGCCCCTGCAGATCTTCGAAACGCGCTATGTGGACATGGTGCGCCGCTGCATGCGCGAGGGCAGTCCCTTTGGTGTGGTGCTGATCCTCGAAGGCCGCGAGGCCCGGCAGGAGGTCAGGGAGGGGCCGCCGGCCATTGCGCCCATCGGCACCCGGGCGCGGATCGTGGATTTCACGGAGCTGCCCAACGGCCTGCTGGGCATAACCGCCCGCGGCGAGGGGCGCTTTCGGGTGCTCAGCACGGAGGAGCAGGCGGACCATTTGCTGATCGGCCAGGTGGTTGACGTGCCGGACATGCCCGAGGCGGAGATGCCGGCCGAGAGTTTCGCCCTGGTGGAGATTCTCAAGCAGCTGCTCGAGCATCCGGCCGTGAACCAGCTCGGACTGGAAGCGGATCTGGACGATGTCGGGTCCGTGGTAGGGAGGCTGGCAGACCTGCTGCCGGTGGATCCCCGCTTCAAGCAGGGTCTGCTGGAACAGCAGGATCCCATGGTCTGCCTCGCGGAACTCGAACGGCTGATTCAGGCCATGCAGGAGCGGGCCAGCTGAGAAAGGCGGCGCTGCCCGCGGCGAGGCCTTGTGGGAGCTCACGAAGCGAAGCGCAGTGAGCGATTGCCTGCCGCTTCGAGAAGGCGTCCTGCATGCTGGGCGCTTGCAGGCGGCTGGGCCTCACAGGATGCGCTGCGCTCCGTCCGCTGTTGCGCGCCATCCATGGCGCGCATCGCTGCGCGGCGCACTTCGTGGGACGCATTTCGATCCTGTCGGAAGTGCGGCTACAACATGGCCTTCGATCGAAACGTGTTCACAGCAGCTGTCGCAGCACCGAAAGCAGATCGAGGCCGAACTGGCGCCAGGGGGCCAGCATGGGCGATGCCAACACGAGGCCGAGCCCGAGGCCCGTCAAACCGAGCAGGGTCGCGGTGCCCGCCAGTACGGATAGGCGGGTGTCCACACCGCTGCCGAAGGCCGGGGCGCGCAGGATCCGGCCACCCCGTCGGTTGGGATCCAGGCGATTGAAGAGGGCGCCCCCGGGCTCTCCGGCCTGCCAGGCGGCGACGGTCAGGCGGCCCATGCCCCAGCACCAGATGACGAAGATGATCAGCCCGACGATGAGGCCTGGAGGCGGATCGATGGCGTGCTGCAGCGATGCGCCAAGCAGGAATCCCGGCAGGATGTAGGCGGGCGCCCAGAGCAGGGCGGAGCAGATGTTGACGACGTGGAAGCGTACGACCGGGAAGCTCAGCATGCCGGCGATGAGCGGCAGAATCGGGCGGATCGGCCCGACGAAGCGGCCGAGGGCGATGCCCGCGGCTCCGTGGCGGAGAAAGAAGCCCTCGCCCTGGGTGATCCATTCCGGGTGGTTGGAGAAGGGGGGCAGGACGCGAATGGCAGGCCCGAAGCGGCGGCCGAGCAGATAGCTCGCGCTGTCGCCGATCACCGCACCCACGAAGGCGCAGCCCAAGGCCCACCACAGACCCAACTCGCCGCCGCCGGCCACGAAGGCAGCGGCGTAGAGCAGCACGACACCGGGGACGATGAGTCCGACGATGGCGAAGCACTCGATGAAGGCCAGCAGCCCGATGGCTACTGCCACCCACTCCGGATGGGCGTGCAGTGTCTGCCAGAGGGGCGAGGCCCGAATGTCATCGATTTCCGGCATGGGGCTCGCAATCTATAATGACGGATGAACGGGTCAAGCCTACTCCGTAGCTGACCGAAGGATGTGACCATGAACGTCAGCAAGAATGTCGAAGATTACATGGTTGATCTCGGGCGGCGCGCCCGGGCGGCGGCGCGCGGAATTGCCCGCGCCTCCGGAGCGCAACGGTCCGAGGCCCTGGCCGCCATGGCCAAGGCGCTCGATGCCGACCGTGAGACCATCCAGGCAGCCAATGCCCTCGATCTCGCTGCGGGCGAGGCCTCCGGCCTCGATGCGGCCATGCTCGATCGGCTGCGGCTGGACGACGCCGCCATCGCCCGCATGATCGAGGGGCTGCGGCAGGTCAACAGCCTGCCCGACCCCGTAGGGGCCATGACCGACCTCGATTTTCGCCCCAGCGGTATCCAGGTGGGGCGCATGCGGGTGCCCCTTGGGGTCATCGGCATCATCTATGAGTCCCGTCCCAACGTGACCGTGGATGCCGCAGCCCTGTGCCTGAAGGCCGGCAACGCCACCATTCTGCGTGGCGGGTCGGAAGCCATCGAGTCCAATCGGGCCATTGCCGCCAGCGTCCGTCGCGGTCTGGCTGCAGCCGGCTTCGAGGAGGATGCGGTGCAGCTGGTCGCGACCACCGATCGGGCGGCCGTGGGGCATCTGGTGCGCATGGCCGAGTACGTGGACGTCATCGTTCCCCGGGGCGGCAAGGGGCTGATCGAGCGCATCAGCGCCGAGGCCCGGGTTCCCGTGATCAAGCATCTCGACGGCAACTGCCACGTCTACGTGGACTTGGCGGCGAATGCGGCCATGGCCGTGGAGATCGTCTTCAACTCCAAGTGTCAGCGTTATGGCGTCTGCAATGCGCTGGAGACCCTGCTGGTTCATGCCGATCGCGCCGCCGAGATCCTGCCTGCCGTGGATGCCCGTCTGGCCGCCGAAGGTGTCGAGGTGCGCGGCTGTGAGCGGACGCGGGAATGGATTACCCGTGCCGTTGCAGCGACCGAGGACGACTGGTTCGAGGAGTATCTTGGACCGATCCTGGCGGTGAAGGTGGTCGAAGACATCGATGCCGCGATTGCCCATATCAATCACTACGGGTCGGCGCACACGGACGCCATCGTTACCGATGACTATGGCCGGGCGCGGAAGTTCCTGGCGGAGGTGGATTCGAGTTCTGTCATGGTCAACGCCTCGACCCGCTTTGCTGATGGTTTCGAGTATGGCCTGGGCGCGGAAATCGGCATCTCCACCGACAAGCTTCACGCCCGTGGACCGGTGGGCCTCGAAGGCCTGACCACCCTGAAGTACGTCGTGCTTGGCGATGGCCAGATCCGGCAGTGACGGTGTCCGGCTCCGGTGGTGAGCTCAGCGCCGGACTTCCCCTGATCGCCTGCTACGGTGGCACCTTCGACCCGGTTCACAACGGGCATCTGCAGGCGGCAGAGGAGGTCTTCGAACGCGCCCACTGCCGTGAAGTGCGCTTGATTCCCTGTCACGTGCCTCCCCATCGCGGCACCCCGATGGCGCCCGCAGCGGCGCGCCGGGCCATGCTGGAACTGGCGCTGGCCGGAAGTGTCAGACTGCGGGTGGATGCCCGCGAGCTGGCACGTGTTGGGCCCTCGTACACCATCGATACCCTGGTATCGCTGCGCGAGGAGGTGGGGGATGAGGTGGCGCTGGGCTGGGTGATCGGTGCCGATGCCGTGGCGGAGCTTGGCACCTGGCGAAACTGGCGGCGTCTGCCGGAACTCGCCCACCTGCTGCTGCTGGATCGGCCGGGGTATGTGCTGCCGCAACGTGGGCCGGTGGCACGGCTGCTGGCGCCACGGTTGACCACGGATGTGTCCGACCTGCATGCGCGCCCAGCGGGCAGGGTCTGGTGCGTGGGGCAGACGCCGCTGGCGGTGTCGGCCACCGCCGTCCGGGAGGCCTTGGCTGCCGGACGCTCAGTGGCCCATTTGCTCCCGCTTCCGGTGTGGGCATATATTAAGCAGCAGAGGCTGTATGGGTATGACCAAGGTCCCGGCCACGAAGCGGAGAGCGAATGACGTCTGACGATCTGCAAGGTCTGGTAATGGATGCTTTGGATGACCTCAAGGGCCAGAATGTTCTGGCCCTTGACGTTTCCGGGAGCAGCAGCGTGACCGACTGGATGGTGATTGCATCCGGTACTTCCGGTCGCCACGTGAAGTCACTGGTGGACAGACTGATCGAACGGGTCAAGGCACAGGGTGTGGTGCCGATCGGTGTCGAGGGTCAGGCGACCCTGGAGTGGGTGCTGGTGGATCTCGGCGACGTCGTCGTGCACGTCATGCAGAAGGAGACCCGCACCTTTTACGATCTGGAACGCCTGTGGCGGACGAGTCCGGCCAGCAGCCGAAGTGGCGGCCGCGACGAGACCGGGAGAGCATCGGCTCTGACTTCTGTCGTGTGAAGGCCGTCGGCTCGGGCCCTGACAGGTCATGAAGCTGCAGCTGATCGCGGTGGGCACGCGCATGCCGGGCTGGGTGGAGGCGGGCTTTGCCGATTTCACCCGCCGGCTGCCTCGCGATTGTCGGCTGGAGCTGGTGGAGATTCCGGCGGCGGATCGGCGCAACGGCAAGGATCCGGATCACTGGCGGGAAAGCGAGGCGGATCGACTGCTGGCCGCTGCTGGAAAGGACATGAGGTTGATCGCGCTTGCAGTTCAGGGGCGAGGTCTGAGTACCGAGGATCTGGCCGCCAGCCTGCGTGATTGGCGCATGGATGGCCGTGATGTGGGACTGCTGGTGGGGGGGGCAGATGGATTGGCCCCCCGCTGCCTGGCCGCCGCGGAGATGCGCTGGTCGCTGTCGCCGTTGACCTTGCCCCACGCCCTGGTCCGGGTGGTGGTGGCAGAGCAGATTTATCGGGCATGGACGCTGATGACAGGACATCCGTATCATCGCTGACGCCAGGGGCTGTGGGTCGCATCTTTGCAGCGGCCAGCCCCGACCCCGAGACCGTGCGCAATGAGGGACGCCTTCACCCTTCGTGATCATGACGCCGAGGCACGCCTGTTTTTCGGGCGGGTCATGGTGCTTTGGGGCGTGATCGTCATCGCGCTGCTGCTGCTCGTGCTGCGTCTCTACCAGCTGCAGGTCGTCGAACACGAACGCCATGCGGTGCAGAGCGATGCCAATCGTATCCAGGTTCAGCCCATCGCGCCCACCCGGGGTCTCATCTACGACCGCAACGGCATCCTGCTGGCCGAGAACCTGCCGGTATCGTCCCTCACCATCGTCCGGGAGCGGGTCCCCGACCTTCAGGCCACCCTGGGGGACCTCAAGGAACTCGTCGACCTGACCGAGGCCGAGATCGAGAGCTTCCAGCGCCGGCTGCGGGATCGGCGGCGTCCTTTCGAGCCGGTGCCCCTTCGGCTGCGCCTCGATGAAGAGGAAATTGCCCGCATCGCGGTCAATCGCTATCGCCTGCCGGGCGTGGACGTGGAAGCCCAGCTGATCCGGCACTACCCCTTCGGGGATCTCGTGGGCCATGCCGTGGGTTCCATCCGCCGTATTGCCCGCGAGGACCTCGCAAACCTCGATCGGACTCAGTACAGCGCGACACGTTACGTTGGCCGCCTGGGCGTGGAGCGCCACTACGAGAGCTATCTCCATGGCAAGGTCGGGCATCAGCGGGTCGAGACCGATGCCCGGGGCCGCATCACGCGGGTCATCGATCGCGTGCCGCCGGTGGCTGGCGAGAACCTGCGCCTGCACCTGGATCTGCCGCTGCAGTTGGCCGCGAGCAATGCCCTCGGGGATCGTCGCGGTGCCATCGTGGCCATCGATCCGAAGACGGGCGGCATCCTGGCGCTGGTCTCGAAACCGGGCTATGACCCGAATCAGTTCGTGGGCGGCGTCGACCCTGCGGCCTATGCCTGGCTGCGCGACCACCCTGACACGCCCATGTTCAACCGCGCCCTGCGTGGTCAGTACGCACCGGGATCGACCTTCAAACCCTTCGTCGGCCTGGCCGGGCTGGCCGTGGGCGAGACCACCTGGGAGCGCACCATCCACGACCCCGGGTTCTACCGGCTGCCAGGGCAGTCGCGCATGTATCGGGACTGGAGCTGGCGGCCCGGCGGTGGCGGTCACGGCACGGTCGGCATGCAGCGCGCCATCTATCGCTCGTCGAACACCTACTTCTACGATCTCAGCGTCAAGGTCGGTATCGACCGGCTGGCACCCTTCGTCGGGCAATTCGGCTTCGGCCAGACACCCGCGCTGGATCTGCCGGAGGCTGCGAGCGGACTGTTGCCGACGCCGGAATGGAAGCGGGCCGCTCGCAGAGAACCCTGGTATCCCGGCGACTCGGTCAATCTCGGCATCGGCCAGGGCGATATGCTGGTCACGCCGCTGCAGCTCGCAGCCGCCACCGCCATCATCGCGGCCCGCGGCAAGCGGCCACTGCCGCGGATGCTGCTGGATGCCGATGGTGATCTCGAGGAACTGGATGTGCCTGAACCGCTGCCGATCAGTCTGGCCGATCCACAAGACTGGCAGCGCATGGCCGATGCCATGGCCGACGTGGTCCATCGCGGCAACCGGGGCTATGGTCAAAGCGGTACGGCCTGGTTCCACATCGGCAGGGACATTCCCTACCGCATGGCGGGCAAGTCCGGAACCGCCCAGGTCGTGGGCATTCCCCAAGGCATGCGCCACGATGATCTGGAACTCAGCGAGCGTCAGCAGAAGCATGCCTGGTTCGTTGCCTTCGCCCCGGTGGAGAACCCCGAGATTGCCCTGGCGGTGCTGGTGGAGAACGGTGGCGGCGGTTCCTCGGTGGCCGGCCCGGTGGCTCGGGAAGTGCTTGACGCCTGGTTGCTGAATCGGATGGAGGGCGCAGCTGTTGCGCGCAACTGACACCTCCGCCAGTGGGTGGTGCCACTGATGGCGGGGCGTGATTTCGTCCATCGTCTGCCTGATTCCGAGCTTGCCTTTGCACGACGGCAGGCGCTGCTCTGGCGGTTGCACGTGGATCTGCCGCTGCTGGTGCTGGTGATGCTGGTCTGCGGGCTGGGTCTGGTGGTGCTCTACAGTGCCGTGGACGGTGATTTTCAGCGTCTGCAGTCCCAGGCGGTGCGGCTGGGGTTGGCCTTCGGGGTGATGCTGGCGGTGGCGCAGGTTCCGCCACGCACGCTGCGTCGCTGGTCGCTGCCCCTGTACCTGGTGGGGCTGGCGCTGCTGGTGGCGGTGCTGTTCTTCGGCGTGTCCGCCAAGGGTGCCCAGCGCTGGATCGATCTGCCCGGGCTGCCGCGATTCCAACCCTCGGAAATCATGAAGCTCGTGGTGCCGATGGTGCTGGCTGCATTTCTTGCTGAACGAAGCCTGCCCCCCCGTTTCGCTGTGCTGTGTGTGGCACTGCTGCTGCTGGCGGTGCCTGCAGTCCTGATCGGCATGCAGCCGGATCTCGGCACGGCCATTCTGGTGGTGGGGTCAGGGGTGGCCATCATTCTGCTGGCCGGCATTCAGTGGCGCTACATCGTGGCTGCGGGACTGGCGGCGCTGGCAGCGCTGCCGGCGTTCTGGTACGTGATGAAGGACTACCAGCGGCAGCGGGTTCTCACCCTCTTCGATCCGGAAAGCGACCCGCTGGGGGCGGGCTGGAACATCATTCAGTCGAAGACGGCCATCGGTTCCGGTGGTCTCTACGGCAAGGGCTTGATGCAGGGCACCCAGTCCCATCTGGACTTCCTGCCGGAAAGCGATACCGACTTCATCATCGCAGTCATGGCCGAGGAAATGGGTTTTCTCGGCGTTCTGGTACTGCTGGTGCTCTACTTTTTGGTCATCACCCGTGGCCTGTACATTGCCACCCAGGCCCAGGATGTCTACTCGCGCCTGCTTGCGGGCAGCTTGAGCTTCACGTTCTTCATTTACGCCTTCGTCAACATCGCCATGGTCTCCGGCCTGCTGCCGGTGGTGGGCGTGCCGTTGCCGCTGGTGAGCTACGGCGGCACCTCAGCGCTCACGCTGATGGCCGCTTTCGGTATTCTGATGGCGATCCACACCCACCCGAAGATGCTTCGTGCCTGACCCTGGAGTCTGAATCCATGCTAGGAGCCTGTGCGGTAGAATATGGAAGCGCTGCGACGCCCCCACTTCGGGCCGCTCCGATCGCCCGATTTCGTCACGTAGCCCCACTACGCTCCTCAATCGGGCGTCGAATCGGCCTCGAATTGGGAGCGTCTCGCTTGCTCCCAGTTCTACCGCGCAGGC
>JAFIFJ010000148.1 GCA_020832085.1 Gammaproteobacteria bacterium
GCCCGACGGCTTGAGCCTGCTCGACGCCGGCGTGCTGGACTGGACGGCGATCCTGAGCGCCCGGCAGGTGACGGACGTCTACCTGCTCGCCCTGGCGGTCGCGAACGACGGTCGCTTCGTCACCTTCGATCGCGCGGTGCCGATCCGGGCTGTAGCCCGGGCGCACCCCGATCAGCTGGTGCTGCTGTGACGGCCAAAATGCGAACTGGGCGAACTGAGGCGAATTGGGGGGTGAATTGGGGTCGGACCAGCTTAGGCTATTGATTATAAACACAAAGTTGGATATTCGGTCCTTGCGCTCAGCTGCAGGGAGGAGCGGCAAAGCCCGTCCAGCTGTTGGTGAAGAACTCGTGTCGCGCCAGCAACTTGAAGCTCGTCTCGAGTGATTTATCAATGGAATCAACCACTTGATCTGATCCGACCCCATTGCTCCCTCGCAACGCCGCAACTTGGGTGCGTTGGTGATCTGGTGCTAAAGTGCGTGACTTGCGAAGCAGGAGATCAAGCCATGAGCCGGCTCACCATTACGCTCGATGACGATCTGCATCGCGCCCTCAAGGAAGCAGCAGCGCGGCAGGGCCGCACCATCACCTCCATCATCGAGGAGAGTCTGCGTTTGCGGGGTTTGAAAGACTCCGAAAGTGCCCGGGCATTGGTCGCGCAGGCACGCGCGCGAGCCCAGCTCGATCCGGATGAGGCGCTCGAACTGGCGGTGGCGGAAACCCGGGCCCACCGGGGCCAATGACTCCCCCTGTCTTCGTGGTCGATACCAGCGTTGTCGCAGCGGGATTGGTCACGGCGCCGACGGGTCGGACGAGCCCGGTGACGGCCGCTCTGGACGCCATGCTCTCGGGGTCCATCGTCTACCTGATGTCACCCGACCTGCTCTACGAGTATCGCAGTGTGCTCTTGCGTACGAAGCTGACCCGGCTGCATGGATTGCACCCGGTAGAAGTGGATGGCGTGCTCGAGGAACTGGCTGCGAACGCCGTCTGGCGCGAGCCGGCAACCCATTCGCCAGCCCCTGATCGCGGCGACGATCACCTCTGGGCGCTGCTCGCCTCGTATGCCGGCAGCTCGCTTATCACGGGCGACGACCTCCTGCTGCAGAGCCCGCCCGCGGGACATTCGGTCATCTCCCCGCGGACCTGGCTGGACCGCCAGCGCGCCACATAGGGAGAATAGGGGTCGGACCGGATCAAGTGACTGATTAGAGGGATCAATCTGGCTCTACGGCCTCAGTCCCCAACTGCATGGTGCAACGCAAATGCCCGTCCGGGTGCTGTCGTGGAGCTCTTGCAGCACCAGGAACTCAAGGCTCGTCGCGAGCGATTCCTCAATAATGTCAATTACTTGATTTGGTTCGACCCCTTTACTCCCCCCTTCACTGCCATCTAACCCAAATGAAGGAGTCGAGATACCTTACGCTGGCTGAAGCTACCGCAGCGTGGTGATCTACCCCCTAAACCCGCTCGATGGCCGCTGTGCGCCCACCTTGGTTCCAGGCTGGCTGCTGCGTCCCAGCACCCATGCTGCCGCGATTTGCCACTGCTGGTGTAATCATCCAGATCGCCGTAACTGACTGTCAGCGTGAGTTTTTCTCGGAGCCGGACGACTCGCTATGGCTGCGCGTGTCCTCCTGAGTGGCACGCAGAAGATGCTCCACGGAAGGTGTTTGGACCTGTGCCCTCAGTTCGCGGTAGCGTGAGGAACGTTGCCGGTATCGCAAAACTGGCTCGTTTCCGAGCTCTCCGTATTGTCAGAAAAACTTACACGATCAAGGTCCGGCTTGCGATCCAAAGGGATAGCTTGTTGTTTTTGAGCCGTTTTTCCTGTTCGGGCGCGCAACTTGCTTACGTTTTCCTTGAGGACACTGAAAGCGCGCAGCTGAGAACGGTGCGCAGAGGATCTGGGCAGGCAGCAGCAGGCCCAGAAGTCGCGTCACAAGGCAGCGCCTCCAACTTAGACGCCAGACGGAACAGGCAGGAGAAGTGGAAATGAATATCAGGGTCTTTGGGATCGGGTTGCTGGTGGCGATTGCGACGTCCGCCGCGCACGCTACGCCGATGAACACGGTGACGGTCGGTGGCAAGGAATGGGCTCAGCCTGTGGATTTCACTAGCCTGTCTTGGAGCACCATTAGCGGAGTTTGCTCCGCCGACGATGGAGCGTGCAGCGGCAGTCTAAACGATGTCGACTTGACGGGGTGGAGCTGGGCATCTACGGACGACTTAGCCGACCTGTTTAACATCATCAGCGGCACCGACGAGCCATTGTCCGGGCTAACTTTCTTTCGCGCGGAGGTCGATAGCGATTGGGCGCCCGCTTTCTTCGATGAAGGATTCACGCCAACCAGTGGTGAGAGCACCACATTTAGGCAAATTTGGGGCCACACGCGTAGCCAAGCCGGCGCAGAGCGGGCATTGACGGTACTTCTAGAGGAGGACCGGTTTGCGGGCCTCGGCGCAGATATCTTCAGGACTGAGGACCGGTTGAAAGCGGATGCGTTTTTGAACATCGGAGCCTGGTTCCACCGCACGACGCCGGTTCCCGCCCCGGCCACATTGCCATTGCTTGGCTTGGCCTTGGGCTTGATGGCCGCCCTGCGTCGCCGAGGTCGTCGTACTCGGTGACAATTTGGCGGACTGCAGCCGTGCGGGTACGCGTTCTGGGGGGTGGGGTTAGACCAAGGTAAACCATTGATTTTATAAACCCGAAGAGCTTCGAGGCGCGATTCCGTCTCTTTAGAGTCTCCGTTTCGGCCCGAAGCGGGCCTTCTAGGCGCCCATAGCGCAGCCGAGCGGGATCCACGTTAGCGATCGTTGATCTATTACTGCAAGAAATGAGCGATCGCTCATTGTTCGCCGCCACGCCGTGGCATGTGCCGTCACCGCCTGTCCGCGCCGCTACTGTCAGCCGACATTAGAAACTGACCCACCTGCGACAAAAAGACTGACCCACCTCTGGTTCACTACCCCCTCGTTGACGATGAGGAGCGGGCGGGGTGCTGACAGAGGAACTGCTGGTGGAGATCAAGGTATTGGCCCGACAGGGTCGGAGCATCCGAGCCATCGCGCGAGAGCTCGGCATCGCACGGAATACGGTCAGGAGCTATCTGCGCGGAGACGTTCCAAACCGCGCTGGTGCGTTTGGCCGTCCAAGAAAGCTCGCGCCCTTCGAGGACTGGCTGCGGCGCCGGGTCGATGCTGCGCAGCCGCTTCGGCTTCCCGCGACGGTGCTCCACCGTGAGCTTCAGGCGATTGGGTATTCCGGGACCGAGCGCACGGTACAGCGCTTCATCAAGGCGCTCTATCCGCTCGAGACGCCTGAGCCGGCGGAGCGCTTCGAGACACCGCCCGGCCATCAAGCCCAGATGGACTGGGGCGAATACCGGCTGAATGGCCAGAAGATCTATGCCTTCGTCGGTGTGCTCGGCCACAGCCGTTGGATGTACGTCGAGTATGTGGAGTCGACCCAGTCCGATGTCCTGATCGAATGCCACCGCCGCATGTTCGGGGACTTCGGAGGCGTTCCCCACGAGATCCTGTACGACAACATGCGCACGGTCGTCTCTCGACGGGACGCGTACGGCCGCGGTCGACACCGCTTCCACGATGCACTGTGGTCCCTGGCAGCCGAGTGTGGCTTCCGCCCCCGACTGTGCCGACCCTATCGGCCGCAGACCAAGGGCAAGGTCGAGCGCAGCGTTCACTACGTCGAGTCGAGCTTCTTCAACCCGCTGATCACCCGCTTGGCCTTTGAGGGGCAGTCCGTCGACCTGGATCTGGTCAATGCGGAAGCCCGGCAATGGGTGGGCAGCATCGCGAATCAGCGCATCCACGGCACGACTGGCGAGAGACCGAGGGATCGTCTCGAGACTGACCGAGAAGCCATGAGCCCCTATCGAACGCCGGAAACCGGCGTCGACGGGTGCCTGAGCTGGCCACGCTACACCATCCAGCGGTCACCCAAGACCTACGATGCGATCCTTGAGGAGGCGACGACATGACCCAGCGTGTCTCCCGACTGTGTGAGGACCTGTCCCTGACCGCCGTAGGCAATGATTTCGCCAGCCTGGCGGATGAAGCGGCGAGCAAGAAGTGGACATTCGTCGAATATCTGGAGCGTCTGTTGGATGCAGAGGCCCGTGTCCGTGCCGAGCGCAGCCGGCAGATGCTGATCAAGCTGGCGACGCTGCCGAGCATCAAGACCCTGGAGGAGTTCAACTTCGATGCCGCACCCAGCGTGCCGCGGCACCGGATCGATGAGCTGGCGGGCCTCGCCTTCATCGAGCGACGGGAAAACGTGATCCTGCTAGGCCCCAGCGGTACTGGAAAGACCCATCTCGCCATCAGCTTGGGGTTGAGGGCGACGGAGCGGGGCTACAAGACGCGGTTCATCACCGCGGCTGACCTGATCCTTCAGCTGGAGAAGGCACGTCGGGAAGACCGCTACGAGCAGTACCTGCGCCGGGCGATCCTGGGACCCCGCCTGCTGATCCTCGATGAGATTGGCTACCTGCCGATGGGCAAGGCGCACGCCGATCTCTTTTTCCAGGTGATCGCCAAGCGTTACGAGCAGGGGTCGATGATCCTGACCTCCAACCTATCGTTCGGGGACTGGGAGGAGATCTTCGATGGCAACGCGGCGCTGACGAGCGCCATGCTGGACCGCCTGTTGCACCACGCCCACGTGCTGCAGCTGCGGGGTGACAGCTATCGACTACGTCAGGCGCGACAGAGCGGGTTACTGCCGTCCCCTAGGGGCGGCTAGACGACCCGGTCACAGGGTGGGGTGGGTCAAAAGTTTTGTCGGGGGTGGGTCAATTACTTTTGTCGTTTGACACTACCACTTGATGTAATAACATCAGCACATTAAAGCATCGATTCAGGCGGCATCATGCGAACCACCCTCGACATCGATGACGATGTCCTGGCAGCGGCCAAGGAGCGCGCCCGCCGGGAGGGGACCTCCGTCGGCAAAGTCGTCTCACGATTGCTCCGGCAGGCCATGACCCAGGGCGCGACGGCGCCGACCTCGGGCGTCGGAGAAGGGCGCCCTCACTACGGCTTTCAGCCCTTCTCGTCTCGCGGGGTCGTCGTCAGTGACGACCTGGTCGAGCAGCTGCGGTCCGACGAAGGCCTGTGATGCGCGCACTACTCGACGTCAACGTCCTCATTGCCCTGCTGGATGCCGATCACGTGCACCTCGCAGCGTCCCACGCGTGGCTCGAGGCGAACATCGATGCAGGTTGGGCGTCCTGTCCGCTGACCCAGAACGGTTGCATCCGCATCATGTCCCAGCCGAGCTATCCGGGAACGTTGTCCGCAGCCGCGGTGGCACAGCGGCTCGCAGCAGCCACCCAGACCCAGTGGCACAGCTTCTGGCCCGACGGCTTGAGCCTGCTCGACGCCGGCGTGCTGGACTGGACG
>JAFIFJ010000149.1 GCA_020832085.1 Gammaproteobacteria bacterium
GTCTACATCGATGAGATCGACAAGATCTCGCGCAAGTCCGACAACCCTTCCATCACCCGTGACGTTTCCGGTGAAGGGGTGCAGCAGGCGCTGCTGAAGCTAATCGAGTGCACGGTAGCCTCGGTGCCGCCCCAGGGTCGACGCAAGCATCCCCAGCAGGAATTACTGCAGGTGCACACCAGCAACATCCTGTTCATCTGCGGCGGGGCCTTCGGCGGTCTCGACAAGGTGATCCTGGAGCGCTCCGATCGCAGCGGCATCGGCTTCAATGCGGTGGTGAAGGGCGAAGAAGACGCGCCCACCATCGGCAACACCCTCAAGCAGGTGGAGCCGGAGGATCTGGTCAAGTACGGTCTGATTCCCGAGTTCGTCGGTCGCCTGCCGGTACTGGCGACCCTGGAGGAACTCGACGTCGATGCGCTGGTGCGGATTCTCACCGAGCCCCGCAACTCGCTGACCCGGCAGTACGCCAAGCTGTTCGAGATGGACGGCGTGGAGGTGGACTTCCGCGAGGACTCGCTGCGGGCGGTGGCTGAGCGGGCCATGGAACGCAAGACCGGAGCTCGTGGGCTCCGTTCCATCCTCGAAGCCATGCTGCTCGACACCATGTACCGCATACCTTCCGAAAAGGGCGTCACCAAGGTGGTCATCGACGAGAGCGTGATCAAGGGTGAGTCCGAACCGATGCTCATCTACGAAAGCGTCGAGCAACCCAAAGCCATGCCGGAGGATCACTGACTGACGCGCCAGGCGGTCGGCCCCAATCGTCAAGCACGCTGCCCTGCGGGCGGCGTGGATCCCCTCCCTCCCTCATTCGGTTCTTCAGCGCGGCACGAAGCTTGCTGCCCCTATGGCGCTGGAGCCGTGTTCCCATTTCTTCGCCACAGCAGGTGATTTCATGTCTGCATCAAGACAACAGACCGCTTCCAACGTGACCGACGTGCCGGTGCTGCCGCTGCGCGACATGGTCGTCTATCCCCAGGGCGTCCACCCTCTGTTCGTAGGCACCGAGCGCTCCATTCGGGCGCTCGAGGCTGCCATGTCCGGGGATAAGCAGGTGCTGCTGGTGGCCAAGCGCGACCCCACCTGCGAGGACCCCACTGAGTCCGATCTGTTCGAACTCGGTACGGTGTCGACCATTCTGCAGCTGCTCAAGCTGCCTGACGGCACGGTGAAAGTCCTGGTCGAGGGCGGCCAGCGAGCCCGCACCGTCGACATGGACGGCTCCGGCGACCATCTGCGCGCCACTGTGGAACTCATCGAAGAGCCCAAACTGGCGGCCCGGGAAGCTGAAGGTCTGGTGCGCTCGGTCATGACCCAGTTCGAGGAATACGTGAAGCTGTCGAAGAAGGTGCCCCAGGAGGTGCTGACTTCGCTGTCCAGCATCGAAGAGCCGGGGCGGCTCGTGGACACCATTGCCGGACAGCTGGCGCTGAAAGTCGAGGACAAGCAGATCATTCTCGAAACGGTGCCTCTGGCCGAGCGTATCGAGCACCTGCTGGCCCTCATGGAGGGCGAGATCGACCTGTTCGAGATGGAGAAGCGCATCCGCGGGCGGGTCAAGAAGCAGATGGAGAAGAGCCAGCGGGAGTACTACTTAAACGAGCAGATGAAGGCCATCCAGAAGGAGATGGGAGAGCTCGACGAGGCTCCGAACGAAGTCGACGAGCTGCAGAACAGGATCGAGTCCTCAGGCATGCCCAAGGAGGCACGGGAGAAGGCCCAGGCCGAACTCGGCAAGCTCAAGATGATGTCGCCGATGTCGGCGGAAGCCACCGTGGTGCGCAGCTACATCGACTGGATGGTCAGCGTACCCTGGAAACAGAAAAACAGGGTGCGGCGCGATCTCAAGGCGGCCGAGGCCATCCTCGACGAGGACCATCACGGTCTCGAGGAGGTCAAGGAGCGCATTCTCGAGTACCTGGCGGTGCAGGGCCGGGTGAAGAAGCTCAAGGGACCGGTCCTCTGTCTGGTTGGACCGCCCGGCGTCGGCAAGACATCACTGGGTGAGTCCATTGCCCGCGCCACCAATCGCAAGTTCGTGCGCATGGCGCTGGGCGGCGTGCGGGACGAGGCGGAAATCCGCGGCCACCGTCGCACCTACATCGGTTCGCTGCCGGGCAAGGTCATACAGAAGCTGTCGAAGGCCGGGGTGAGGAATCCGCTGTTCCTGCTCGACGAAGTGGACAAGATGGGCATGGACATGCGCGGTGACCCGGCTTCAGCGCTGCTCGAAGTACTGGATCCGGAACAGAATCACACCTTCAACGACCACTACCTCGAGGTGGACTACGACCTCTCTGAGGTCATGTTCATCTGCACCTCCAACTCCATGAACATACCGGCGCCGCTGCTGGACCGCATGGAGGTGATCCGCCTGCCGGGCTACACCGAGGAGGAGAAGGTGGCCATCGCGCGGCGTTACCTGCTGCCCAAGCAACGCAAGAACGCAGGCCTCGATGCCAAGGAACTCGAACTGCCCGACGCCACCATTCGCGAGATGATCCGTTACTACACCCGCGAGGCAGGCGTGCGGGGGCTAGAGCGGGCGATCGCGAAGCTCTGCCGCAAGGTGGTGCGCGAGCATTCGAGCGCGGACAGCCGGGAACCGGTGGTCGTGGACAGTCAACTGCTCGAGCACTACAACGGCGTGCGCAAGTTCGATTTCGGGCGCGCGGAAGAGAAGGATCAGGTGGGTCTCGTGACCGGTCTGGCGTGGACGCAGGTGGGTGGGGAACTGCTCAATATCGAGGCGGCAGTGGTTCCCGGCAAGGGCCGACAGATCCGCACCGGATCGCTCGGCGATGTGATGCAGGAGTCCATTCAGGCCGCGTTGACGTTCGTGCGCGGACGTTCGGCCGTGCTTGGCGTGGCGCCGGACTTCCACGAGAAATTCGACATTCACATTCACGTTCCGGAGGGTGCCACTCCCAAGGACGGCCCGAGCGCGGGCATCGGCATGTGCACCGCCATCATCTCGTCCTTCACCGGAATTCCGGTGAAGGCCGATGTGGCCATGACCGGGGAGATCACCCTGCGCGGCCAGGTGCTGCCCATCGGTGGCTTGAAGGAGAAACTGCTGGCCGCGCATCGCGGTGGCATTCGCACCGTGATCATCCCGGCCGACAACGAGCGTGATCTCAAGGAGATCCCGGAAAACATCAAGGGTGATCTCGACATACGTGCGGTACGCTGGATGGATCAGGTGCTGGAAATTGCGCTGCAGCACATGCCGGTTCCACGCAAGGAAGAACCGACGCCGGCGGGCAACACCACCGACGGCAAGGGCGATACGGAAGACGGTTTGCGCATCAGCACGCACTGATGTGTCCGGGCGGAAGGTTCCGGCTTCGGTTACCATCCGTTCGTGCGCCTGGAAGTGATTCGTGGGAAGATGTCGCAACTTCCGGCGCGTCGTAGGAAGCATCGGGCCGTGTACCACTCCTATGTGATGGGGTTGGCACTGCCCAGGGTGTTTCCTTGACACTGTTTTCAACCGGTTGGTATAAACCAGCGGTTTTTTTGGTGTGCGGAAACGCTGCCAATCCCGCTGACATCTCCTAAAACAGAAAGCCTTTCTCTCTTAAGGGGCGAATGTGAACAAAGCTGAATTGATCGACAAGATGGCCGCTTCCGCGGACATTTCCAAAGCAGCCGCGGCACGCGCGCTGGATTCCATGCTCGAAGCCGTCACGGATTCCCTGAAGCAGTCCGAACAGGTGGTGCTGGTGGGTTTCGGAACCTTCGCCGTCAAGGAGCGCGCTGCTCGCACGGGTCGGAATCCGCAGACTGGGGCGCCCATCGAGATCTCCGCAGCGCGGATTCCGTCCTTCAAGGCGGGCAAGGCGCTCAAGGATGCCCTCAACTGATCGCAGCAATGCGGCGGGCCGGTGTACGTATGGCGTCGTTGAGTGCCACTCTCGGCTAACGAGTTTGCCGGGGCGCACCGGCAGGGCGTGACGATGCTACAGGTCACAGGATCATCAACCCTGAAAGGCGCATCCTTGGGTGCGCCTTTTTAGTTTCGGAGCCGCTTGAAAACGGGGCGGATAACACATGCTGCAGCAGATTCGAGACCACTCCAGGGGCGTTTTCGGCTGGATCATCCTCGGTGCCATCGTCATCGTTCTCACCCTGTTTGGTTTCGGCGCCTTCACGGCGTTCGTCTCAGGTGAGCCCACGGTGGCGAAGATCGGCAAAGCGGAGGTCACCCGGGCTGAACTCGAACAGGGCATTGACCGCCAGCGGCGTCAGATGCTGGCGCAAATGGGGTCGGACGTGGATCCGTCTCTGCTCGATGACGAATTCCTCGCGGATCGTGTCCTGGCCAATCTGGTGCAGCGCACGCTGCTGCTGGAAGGGGCCCGGTCAGCGCGAATGGTCGTCTCCGAGCGGGAAATCGACCGCATGATCGTGGGCATGGAAGAGTTCCGTTCCGAAGGCCGCTTCGACCCTGAACGCTTTCGCTTTGTTCTGGCCAGTGCGGGCATGACGCCCCCGGGATTCCGTCGGGCGCTGAGCGAAGACCTGCTCATCGAACAGCTTGCCGGCGGGCTCGGCGACACCAGTTTCACCACCGAGCGGGAACTTTCGGACATGGCAGCCTTGCTGCTGCAGCAGCGGGATGCCGCCTGGTTGCGGTTCGAGCCTGAGTACTTCGAAGCCGAGGTGGAACTCGATGACGGGCTGCTGCGGGACTTCTATGAGCGCCATCTCGATGAGTACTTCGCCGAAGAGACGGTGGTGGTGCGCTACGTCATGCTCGAGCGTGCGGCCCTCGTGGATGACGTGGAAGTCACGGAAGCGGCCCTGCGCGGCGCCTACGAGCGCGAGATGGAGGCCTTCGAAGGCCAGGAGCGCCGGCGAGCGTCCCATATCCTGATCAACACCGGGCCGGCGCGCAGTGAAGCCGATGCCCTGGCCAAGGCCGAGGACCTGCGCCAGCGCATCGCTGCCGGTGAGGACTTTGCCGACCTGGCCCGTGAATTCAGCGATGATCCGGGTTCCGCTCCGGATGGCGGTGATCTCGGCATGGCCGGCAGGGAAACCTTCGTGCCTCCCTTCGAGCGGGCGCTGTTCGGCCTCGAAGCCGTGGGCGAGATCTCTGCGCCGGTGGTCACCCAGTTCGGGGTGCACCTGATCCGTCTCGATGAGATTGCCAGCGCAGAACCGCCGAGCTTCGAGCGTCGTCGCCCTGCGCTGCTGGCAAGGCTCAAGGAGGAGGGCTCCAGGGAGCGGTTCGTGGAGTTGCGCCAGGAACTCGATACGCTGGCATTCGAGACGCCGGATCTCGAAGAGCCCGCAGAGACCCTCGGGCTCGAGATTCGCGAGGCGGGGCCTTTCACCCGATCCGGGGGAGAGGGCCTGTTCACCAACCGGGAACTCATTCGGGCCGCGTTCTCCAGTGAGGTGCTCGATGAGGGGTACAACAGCAGCGCCATCGATACCGACGACGGCGTCGTGGTGGTGCTGCGGGTGGCCGAGCGGGAGCGGGCCCGACAGCGCGACTTCGATGAAGTGGCAGAAGACGTGCGCAGGGACTATCTGGCAGTGGAGTCACGGCGTCTGGCGCGGGAGGCCGGGGATGCTGCTGTGGCTCGGTTGCAGGAAGGTGCGCGTACAGCAACGGTGGCGGGACTGCATGGCTTGGACTGGCAGCGCCAGGATGGATTGACGCGCAACGATCCCAGCGTCCCGGGCCGGGTGCGGGAGCAGGTCTTCGCGCTGCCTCATCCGGCAGTGGATGATCGCAGTGTCGGCAGCGTCGAACTGGCGGATGGCAGTCGGGTGGTGGTGGTGGTCACGGACGTTCGCGCCGGAGATCCGACGGCATTGGGCAGCGCCGAGCGCGAGCAGCTGCTGAACCTTTTGCGCAACAATCTGGGGGAGCAGGAGTTCGAGAGTTACCGGCAGGCACTGCGGCGGGATCTCGGGGTTACGATTCAGCGGGGGAGTGGTTGAGGTTTTGGTGGGGTGCTGGGTTGGGGTTGGATTTTGGGTTCGATACCGATAGCGATAGCGATAGCGATAGCGATAGCGAGGCCCTGGGGTGGGGTCAGAGTGTGCCGGTGACGGGGACGTAGAGGACCAGGGACTGGCCCGGCTGCAGGTAGCGGGCGGGGTTGAGTTCGTTCCAGTTCGTGATGTCTGCCACTGTGACGCCGAATCGGCTGGCGATCCGCGCCAGTGAGTCACCGTTGCGCACCCGGTATCCGACCCGGCGCACCTCCGGCTCCCGCTGGGGCAGGGCGCACTGGGTAGCGTCCGCGCAGAGCCCGGCCACGGCAGAAGGGGGGGCCGCTGTCTCGGGCAGCCACAGCAGCAGTTCCCGTCCCACCCGCAGCGGGTCCCCCGGCGCCATGCCGTTCCAGCGTGTGACCTGCGCTACGGTCACCCCATGGGCGCGGGCGATGGACCAGAAGCTGTCACCCCTGCGGACCCGGTAGCGGAGTTCGCGCCGGTTGCCGTCCTCTGCGAAGCGGGCTTCCCGTGTGGCTGCCCGTTGCTCCTGACTGAGGGCGTAGGCCGAGGACGCTGCGCTGGCTTTCGGGATCAGCAGTGCGTCGCCGGCTCGAATCACGTCACTGGACAGCTGATTCACCGTGCGCAGAGAGGCCACGTCGATCCTGTACTGACGGGCAATGGTGGAGAGGGATTCCCCGGGGCGGATCTGATGGCGGTGCCAGGAGAGGCGGTCGCCAGGGTCGATGGCGGCGATGCCCTGCCGAAGATTCTCAGCATGATCGCGGGGGACCAGCAGGCGATGGGGGCCCTCCGGATGGGTGGCCCAGCGGTTCAACGCTGGATTCAGCAGGTAGAGCTCCCGGCTGTCGAGGCCTGCCAGGTTCGCGGCCTGGGCCAGATCGATCTGCCCCCCTACCGCAACCACTTCGAAGTGAGGTTCGTTGGCAATACTGCGCAGTTCGAGATCGAATTCCGCCGGATCATTCACCAGGCGCTTGAGTGCCAGCAGTTTGGGGACGTAGGCCCGGGTCTCGGCCGGCAGCGGCAGGGAGAAGAACTCCAGGGGCTCGCCGGAGCGCTCATTGCGGCGCAGGGCCCGGCGGACGTTGCCCGGCCCGGCATTGTATCCCGCCAGGGCCAGCAGCCAGTCACCGTCGAAGTCCCGGGCCAGATCGGTGAGGAAGTCCAGCGCCGCCCGCGTCGACTCCTTCACGTCCCGGCGTTCATCGTGCCACCAGTCCTGCTGCAGCCCGTACATGCGCGCCGTGCCGGGGATGAATTGCCAGAGACCGGCGGCACGGCCGTGGGAGTAGGCGTAGGGGTCGAAAGCGCTCTCGACGATGGGCAGCAGGGCCAGTTCCAGGGGCAGGTCGCGCCGTTCGAGTTCCTCGACAATATGATAGAGGTAGGGCTCGGCCCGGGCCGCGACCCGGTCGAGGTAGTCCGGATGGCGCAGGTAGTGGGCGAGCTGGGCTTCGATGCGCGGGTCGTCGTAGTCGTCGAGAACGAAGCCGCGCCGCAGGCGCTCCCACAGGTCGCCCGCCGCCGGGGCCTCTTCGGTGGTGATCACTTCGGTCAGCTGCGTCGGGGCCACTGCAGGGCGGGCCGTTCTGGGCCGCTGCGGGACTTCCACGAGGGGTTCGGCAGCGGCCTCAGGTGCTTCGGTTTCCGGAACCGGCTGCTGGTGAACGCAGGCTGCCAGTCCGAGCAGCAGGCCGGCCATCAGGGCTGCCCGCGGGCGGCAGGGCCGGCTGGAGGAGCGGCCAGGGAGCCCAGGCTCCTGCGGGTCTGCTTGCGGGGTGCCGAGGCGACGCCCAGAATGGGAGCATGAGTTTCTGAAAAGAAGTATTCCTGCGCTCATCACCGCTCCGTACCCTGTTCGCGTCGGGCATGATACGAAAGCATCCGCTGCGCGGACAGCCTGGCGGACCAGGTGATGAAGCGAAGCGCAGGAAATGAGAAGGAGTCCGCGGATGAGCCCCGTGCGTTTCGAAACCCGCTACGATGCTGCCCGCGCGCGGGAGGGCATGCACTTCTTCGGAACGCCTCTCGGTCAGGCCCTCGAGCGGGCCGAGATGGATATCCTCCGACGTCAGGTGGATCAATGCTTCGGCGCCCGGGCTCTGCTGCTCGGCACCGGCCGCGATCAGCGCATCCTCGACGCGCTGCACGTCCAGCACCGCTTCATTGCCCGGCTGGCCGAGTTCGATGGGCCCCAGCGGGCCCCGGTGAGTCCCAGTCCGGTCAGCGTCCTCGATCCCGGCAATCTGCCCTTCGCCAACGGCAGCTTCGACGTGGTGGTGCTGTTTCACGCCCTCGATGTGGCGCCCCAGCCCCAGCAGGCGCTGCGGGAGGCGGCCCGGGTCCTGGCCGATGGCGGCCAGCTCATCATCACCGGCTTCAATCCTTGGAGCCTGTGGGGGTTGCGGCGGCTGTTCACCCGCCGGCGAGCCCCGTGGAACGCGAACTTCATCAACCCCGTGCGCATGGCGGACTGGCTGTCGCTGCTGGACTTCAGGGTCCTCACCACTGAGTTCGCCCGCTATCGACCTCCCATGATCCGCGGTGAAGCCCTGTTCGACGGTGCCTTTGCGCGGCACCTGAAGGCTCTGGTCAAGGTTCCCTTCGGTGGCGTCTGGATCATCCGCGCCCGGCGCCAGTCGCTGCCATCAGTGCCGGTTCGGGAACTGCGACGGCAGGCAGTGAACGATCGGGCGCTGGCCGCCGGTGGGGCCACCCGTGATCGTGGCAGGCTGGCCCGGGTCGACAACGTCTACTTCCTGACCTGTGGTGGAGCCGGGCAGGATCGTGAGCGTTGACATCTGGACCGACGGCGCCTGTCGCGGCAATCCGGGTCCCGGTGGCTGGGGAGCCGTCCTGCGCTGGAACGGTCACGAGACCCATCTGTGGGGCGGGGAATCTGCTACCACCAACAATCGCATGGAGCTGACCGCCGCTTGGCGGGCGCTGGCTGCGCTGAAACGGCGCTGCGAGGTGGATCTGCATACGGATTCCGAATATGTCCGGCGCGGCATCCTGGAGTGGCTGCCGAACTGGAAAAAGCGTGGCTGGCGAACGGCCTCCAGGACGCCGGTGAAAAATGCTGACCTGTGGCAGCTGCTGGATGAAGTCTGCGCTCAGCATGACGTCAAGTGGCACTGGGTGAAGGGGCACAGCGGCGACGCGGGCAATGAGCTTGCGGACGCCCTGGCCAATCGCGGCGTCGACGAGTTCGCGCTCAAGGGCAGTACCGACATGGCCGAGGAAAGGGTGTGATGCGTCAGGTCGTCCTGGATACGGAAACCACAGGGCTCGAGCCTGAACTCGGTCACCGGGTAATCGAGATCGGCTGCGTGGAGATCATCGGACGCCGGTTGACCGGCCACAACTTCCACAGCTACATCAATCCCGAAAGGGATCTTGATGAAGGGGCCATAGAGGTTCATGGCCTCACCCGGGAGAAGCTGTCCACGGAGCCGCTGTTTGCCGAAGTGGTCGATGGCTTCCTGGACTTCATCAGAGGGGCCGAGGTCATCATCCACAACGCACCCTTCGATGTGGGCTTTCTCGACTACGAGTTTTCGCTGCTGCCGGAATCTCCGGGTGCCATGGCACAACTGTGTGAAATCACCGATTCCCTGACCCTGGCGCGGCGACGGCATCCCGGACAGCGCAACAGCCTCGATGCCCTGTGCCGACGCTACGGTATCGACAATTCCCAGCGCACCCTGCACGGCGCTCTGCTCGACGCGGAAATCCTGGCCGACGTGTATCTGACCATGACGGGCGGTCAGACGGCGCTGTCCCTGGATGCGGAGAGTCAGCAGTCAGAGGTGGCGGAAGCCCTGGCCATCCGCCGCCTGCCCGCCGACCGCAAACCCTTGCGGGTCCTGCGTGCCAGCGAGCAGGAGCGTGAACGTCATCAGCAGCTTTTGCAGATCATGGAAGAAGCCGGTGGCGTCGCGCCGTTGTGGCGGACCCTCGGCGACGGCAGCCCCCGGGGTTGACCGCAGGGCTCAGGGGCGAAACAGGCCGCCGAGCTGCAGGGCCAGAATCAGGTTGCCATCGCTGCGGATATGGCCGTCCAGGAAGGCCTGCATGGGGTCGACCCGGCCTTCGAGAATGCCCAGGGCGATATCGAGATCCGGAAACAGCAGGGTGACGCAGGGGGCCGGGTGGGACCCCGGGTGAACGCTCAGGGTTCCCTCGACGATGCGCAGATGCAACTGATCCTCACCATCGATCCGAAACTGATAGGTGCGGCTGAGCTCAGCGCTGGCATCAGCCCTGAACCGGCGCTGCAGACGCTGACCGATGTCCTCCACGGAGACGCTCATGAACTGTGCTGACCTCGCGGCAGCGGGACGATTGTGGACGGCCCTGGGGACCGCCGGTAGAGTAGCGCGCTTTCGCGCGGCTGCGAAGCCGCCCATTGGGTATGACCCCATCGCTGGAGATGGAACTTGATCGAGATCCTGCTGGAGTACGGCCTGTTCCTGGCCAAGGCGGTCACCGTGCTGCTCATTCTGCTGGTGCTGCTGTCGGCGCTTGCAACGGCAGCGGCCCGGCAGCGCCGCGGGGGAGAGCAGGGGCGCATCGAAGTGCATCCCCTGCACGAGCGCCTCGAAGACATGCGGGATGCCCTGCTTCGGCACGTTCTGGAGCCGAAGGCCTACAAGAAGCAGATGAAGGCCGAGGCCAAGGCGCGCAAGAAGGCGGCCGCCAGCGACAAGCGACGGGTCTGGGTGCTGCGCTTTGACGGCGATCTTCAGGCTTCGGCGGTGGAGGCCATGCGGGAGGAGATCACCGCCATCCTGACCCTGGCTGAGTCCGGTGACGAGGTGGTGGTCTGTATCGAAAGTCCCGGCGGCATGGTGCACGGCTACGGCCTCGCAGCGTCCCAGCTGCATCGGCTTCGGGAGCGCGAAGGGGTCACCCTGACGGTTGCCGTGGACATGGTGGCGGCCAGTGGCGGCTACCTCATGGCCTGTGTCGGCCACCGCATCCTGGCGGCACCCTTTGCCGTGCTCGGCTCCATCGGCGTGGTGGCCCAGATCCCCAATGTCCATCGCCTGCTCAAGCGCAACGACATCGACGTCGAAGTCCTCACGGCCGGCGAACACAAGCGGACGCTGACGGTATTCGGCCAGAACACGGAGGAGGGGCGCGCGAAGTTCCTGGAGGAACTCGAGGACATCCATGCTTTGTTCAAACAGTACGTCATCGAAGCTCGGCCCCAGCTCGATCTCGCCAAGGTGGCCACCGGCGAAGCCTGGTACGGTCGCCGGGCGCTGGAGCTCGGACTGGTGGACGAACTCATCACCAGCGACGCCTATCTGGCCAAGGCCTGCGACGAAGCGGAAGTCTTCGAAGTCCGCTGGGTCCAGCATCGCCATCCCATGGACCGCATCCTCCATCATGGCATGCGCGGCCTGACCCAGGGCCTGGAACGACTCTGGCTCCGCTGGCGCGACCGCCAATCCTGGACTGGGTGAGGCGCTGAAAGCGCCGAACGCCCGAGCAGCCGGGGGCTCTGTCCCCCGGCGTTGACGCGAGGGCAGGGAGTCAAGAAGAGCGCAACCTCGCGCCATGGATGGCAGCGTGAACCCATCTTACGAAGGGGTTCAGAGCCAAAGGCTCTGAACGGACGAGCAGCCCGGGCCTCTGCGCCTGGGCGTTGACGCGAGTCCATCGTTCCCCTCCGCTACGCTCCGGGAAACTTCCCACAATGGCTTGTCGCTCGGACTTGGCGTTGTGCCTGGCCTTGCGGCGCGCTCCTGTGGGAGAGCTCCCGCAGCGCAGCGGAGGGGGCCGATCTGGACAGCATCGATCGAATGCTACGCCATCGTTCCCCTGCGCTGCGCTCCGGGAAACTTCCCACAGTGGCCTATCGCTCGAATCCAACTTCTTGCGCGGCTGGGCGTGATTCGTCTGTGGGAAGGCTCCCGCAGCGCAGCGGAGGGGGCCGACAGGTCCTGCCTCCGCGACAGCACCCGGTTTCTGGGTGTCCCGTTACAGGTAATACAACAACAGCGACGCCGCCAGCATCACGGCCACCCACAGCACCATGCTGCCGGTAGGCCAGGTTCGGGCGAGGATGCCTTGAGGGCCATGGTGGTGGGTCAGACTGCTCACCAGCCACGTCAGTCGGCGCATCAGGCCACCGAGGACGGCATCCCACACCCGGTCCACCACGCGCTGGACGCCGAGGGCGAACTTCGGCAGTAGCCAGCGGTAGAGCCAGTCCGTATCGACGCTGATCTTGGCTTCGCCACCCACGTGTTTGAGCAGGAAGAAGAAGCCGAGGCCGGTGAACAGCAGCAGCTGCAGTTCCCACAGCACATGGCCTGTGGAGTAGGCGTTGTACTCCACGGGGGCGGGCATGATGGCGTAGAGCCAGCCGGGGAAGACCCCGATGAAGATGCACAGGAAGGCGGCGATGCCCATGGCCAGCAGCATGTTCAGGGGCGCTTCCTTGGGGCGCAGTCCCGAGTCCTGGCCGAAGAAGGTGAACCAGGGCAGTTTCAGGCCCGTATGCAGGAAGGTGCCTGCAGAGGCCAGGGAGAGCAGCAGCCACACCCAGGCACGGCCATCTAGGGCCGCCGCCTCCACCACCATGGTCTTGCTGACGAAGCCGCTGAACAGGGGGAAGGCTGAGATCGACAGTCCGCCCACCATGTAAAGCAGGAAGGTGATGGGCATGTAGCGGTAGATGCCCCCGAGTTCGGTGAGCTTGGCCTTGCCGGTCATGTGGATCACCGCGCCAGCACCCATGAACAGGACTGCCTTGTAGAGAATGTGGGTGAAGGCGTGGGAGGCGGAACCGTTCAAGGCCATGATCGTGCCCATGCCCACACCGGCGACCATGTACCCCACCTGGCTGATGATGTGGTAGGCCAGCAGGCGCCGGATGTCGTTGGCGAGAACGGCGTAGACGACCCCGTACAGCGCCATGATGACGCCGAGCACCACCAGCAGTTCGGTTCCGGGAAAGCCGCGGATCAGCGTGTAAACCGCGGTCTTGGTGGTCAGCGACGCCAGGAAGATGGCGCCGGTGATGGTGGACTCCGGATAGGCGTCGGTGAGCCAGGCGTGCAGCGGGGGCACCGCCGCGTTGATCATGAACCCGATCAGAATGAGGTAGAAGCCTGCGCTGTCCGGATCGATGGCCGTGAAGGCGACGGATCCGGTGTCCATGACGTGCAGGATGATGCCGGCGAGAAGAATCACGCCGCCCAGGGCATGGACGATGAGGTAGCGGAAGCCGGCGGCCATGGACACGGGATTGCGGCGGCACCAGATCAGCCACACGGAGGTGAAGACCATCAGCTCCCAGAACACGTAGAGCGTGATGAGATCGCCCGCCAGGACGACGCCCAGGGCGGAGCCGGCGTAGGTCAGCGCCGCGACGTGCTGGGTCGTGTCCTTGACGTGCAGGGCATAGAGGGCGCCGACGAAGGTAATGATGGCGAACACCGAGGTGAACACCATACTCAGGGCATCGATCCGGAGGATGAGCAGGTCCATGCCGAACAGGTTCATGGCTCCGCTGCTGCCGTGAGGCAGAGAGAACACCACCGCGATGATGGCTGCGGGCAGCAGCAGCATCCAGGCCTGCTGGGCGCGTCCGCGCAGGAGTGGGACGATGGCGGCGCCCAGGAACAGCAGCAGACTCGGGTGGATGACGTCAATCATCGTAGTAGTCCTCACCCCGATACAGCAGCAGATAGCCGAGCGCTTTGGAGATGACGATGATCAGGACACAGGAGATGAAGCCGTAGAAGGCGCCGAATCCGCCGATGCTTTCCCATGGGAAGCGATCGTAGGCGGAGGGGATGAGGATGTCCGCCACCACCAGACCCGCCATCACCACATAGGCGAACCAGCGCAGGACGCGGGCATTCTCCACCAGATACTCCAGCAATCTTCCTAGATCCATCTCGATTGATCCGTCGCAGTTGACCTCAGCAGGGGTGATTTCATGGCGCCGCTCCGGGTGGCGCTGAAACGAACATGCCGCCGAGAAGCTCCGCCAGCGGCTGGGCGAGTACGAACAGGGCAATGCAGCCGAGTGCGGTGAACGCGATGGGCACAACGCACATCAGCGGTGCTTCGCGCAGGCCCCCTCCGGCATCGCTCTCCTTGGGCGGCAGCAGGAAGGCTCGCACCACCGGCGGAATGAGGTAGCCGATGTTCAGCAGGGTACTGATCATCAGCGCCAGCACCACCAGACCATAGCCGCCCTCGAAGGCCCCCATGATCAGGTGCCATTTGCTCCATACGCCGCCCATGGGTGGAATGCCGATGACGCAGAGCGCGCCGATGAAGAACGCGGTGAAGGTGATGGGCATGCGACGGCCCAAGCCGTTCATGTCGCTGATCTCGGTTTTCTTGGTGGCGACATAGATGGCGCCGGCGCAGAAGAACAGGGTGATCTTGCCGAAGGCGTGCATGACGATGTGCATGCTGGCCCCGAGGGCCGCAATCTGGTTCAGCAGCAGCGCGCCGGTGACGATGTAGGACAGCTGGCTGACGGTGGAGTAGGCCAGCCGGGCCTTCAGGTTGTCCTGGCGCATGGCCACCAGGCTCGCCGCCAGCAGGGTGAACACCGCCACGTAGAGCATGACGTCGCTGCTGGCCAGCTCCTGCAGGTAATCGATGCCGAACAGGTAGATCGTGACCTTCAGCACCGTGAAGACGCCGGCCTTGACCACGGCCACGGCGTGGAGCAGGGCGGACACGGGAGTAGGTGCCACCATGGCCGCCGGCAGCCAGCGATGGAAGGGCATGAGGGCGGCCTTACCGATACCGTAGAGGAACAGCACCAGCAGAATGCTGCCATGGCCCGGATCGACCCGGCCCGCCATGATGCCCCCCGGGGTGAAATCCAGGGTCCCGGCCAGCCACCAGGTCGCCAGGGTGGCCAGCAGCAGGAAGCCCACCGAGGTACCCAGCAGAATACCCAGATAGGTCCGCGCGCCAGCCCGTGCCGCCGCAGTACCCTTGTGGGCCACCAGCGGATAGGTGGACAGCGTCAGGACCTCGTAGAACAGGAACAGCGTGAACATGTTGCCGGCGAAGGCGATGCCGGTGGCGCTGAACAGTGCGATGGCGAAGAAGGCGTGGAAGCGGGTGTGGTGGGACTCCTTGGCGCCGCGCATGTAGCCGATGGCGTAGATGGCCGTGATGATCCAGAGACCAGAGGCAAGCATGGCGAACACCATGCCCAGGGGCTCCACCTCGAAGGTCACTCCCAGACCTGGGAACAGTTCGAACAGTTCCAGGCGGGGACGCTCCCCGGCCTGAACCCGGGGCAGCAGCTGCAGCACGGTGGTGAACATGGCGATGGCAGTGGCCACCGTGACACCGTCGCGCAATGCCGCCCAGCGCCCGCAGGCAATGATCAGCATCATCCCTGCCAGCGGGACGCCCAGGGACAGCAGAATGAGGCTGGCGTCGGTCACGGTGCCCCTCCCATCAGCGCCGTGGCGGCTGCCCGTGCACTATTCACCGTGAAATTCCCGTAGATGCCGAAGACGACGGTGGAACCCGCCAGCACCCAGGTGGGTATCAGCATGGACAGAGGCGCCTCCTTCACCTGTGCGTGTTCGTCATCCGGGGTCTGGAAGTAGGCCACCTCCACCACCTTCCAGATGTACAGCGCAGCCAGCAGCGAGGTCCCGAGCAGGAGCAGGGCAATGGGCCAGTAGCCCCCTTCCAGGGCGGCCTGAATCAGGTGCCACTTGGTGACGAATCCCGCAGTGAGGGGGACGCCGATGAGGCTCAGGCCGGCGGTCACGAAGGCCGCCATGGTCCAAGGCATGCGCTGACCGGCACCGGCCAGATGAGTCAGGGAGATGCCACCGAGGCGATAGACGAGACAGCCTATGGCCATGAACAGGGCAGCCTTGGTGATGGCGTGGTTGAACAGATGCATCACCGAAGCCATGAGGCCCAGGGTGCTGGCGAAGCTGATGCCGAGAATCATGTAGCCCACCTGGGCCACGCTGGAATAGGCCAGCAGGCGCTTGACGTTGGTCTGGAACACGGCCACCAGGGACGGCACCAGGATGCCGAGCAGGGCCAGCGGCATCAGCACCCAACCCATGGACAGATCAACGAAGCTGAACTGGAATCCGAACACGCTGTAAACGAAGCGCAGCAGGACGTAGATCGCCACCTTGGTTGCGGTCGCCGACAGGAACACCGTCACCATGGAGGGGGCGTAGGTGTAGGCATTGGGCAACCACAGGTGAAGCGGGAACAGCGCCAGCTTCAGAGAGATGCCCACGGCGATGAAGCCGAATGCGGCACGGATCGTCCGGGTATCGGCAACCTCCGGCAGCCGCGCCGCCAGATCGCCCAAGTTGAGGGTGCCAGTCATGATGTAGAGGAAGCCGATGCCGATCAGCAGGAAGGTGGTGCCCACCGTGCCCATGATCAGGTACTGGAACGACGAGATCAGGGCGCGGCGATCCCTGCCCATGGCAATGAGGGCATAGGAGGCGAGGGCGGAGATCTCGAAGAACACGAAGATGTTGAAGGCATCGGCGGTGACGGTGATGCCGATCAGGCCCGCATTGGCCAGCAGGAAGGCGCAATAGAACATGGCGATGCGGCTGGCGCTGATCTCCCGCTCGACGCTCCTGCGGGCAAAGGGCATCACCACGGCACTGATCATGCCGATGATCACCAGCACCCAGGCGTTGGCGGCATCGATCACGTACTCGATGCCCCAGGGGGGAGCCCAACCGCCCATCTGGTAGGTGATGACCGAACCGTCCGAGACCTCAAAGAACAGGGCCAGCGCTACGGCAAAGGTGGCCCAGCAGGTCAGGGTCGTCAGGGCCCAGGCGAGGCGGCCGGAGCGCCCCAGCATCATGACCACGGGCGCTGCCGTGAGACCGATGGCGACCTGCAGGGCGGGGAGGTGCTCCGTCATCAGTGCAAGTCATCCTGCTGGTGGATCTCGTCTTCCTCAATGGTGCCGTAGGCTTCCTGGACCCTGACCACCAGGGCCAGCCCCATGGCCGTGAGCGCCACGCCGACCACGATGGCAGTGAGGATGAGCACGTGGGGCAGCGGGTTCGAGTACTGCGTCACCCCTTCCAGGGCAATGGGCGCCGTGCCGCCCTCCAGGTAGGCCAGACTGATGAAGAACACGAATACCGAGGTCTGAAAGATGTTCAGGCCGACCAGTTTCTTGATCAGGTTGTCCTGGGCGATGACGATGTAGAAGCCGATCATCATGAGGGCCACGACGACCCAGTAGTTGTAGAGACCGAGCCACTCCATCAGCGCCGCTCCCGGCCCGCGAAGGAATAAAAGAGGCTCAAGGCCACCGTCGCCACAGTGATGCCGACGCCGAGTTCGATGCCGATGATGCCGAAGGTTTCCCCCGCCTGATCATTGGGCAGCAATACCTTGTACTCGAGGAAATTGCCGCCCAGGAACATGGCGGCGTAGCCGAAGGCGATGAAGAGCAGGACGCCCGCTGCAGCGAGGATGTGGGCCGCTTTCGGGGGGATGGCCTTCTGGGCCGCTTCGAGGCCGAACAGCAGCGTGTAGACGATGAACGCGGCCGTGAAGACGATACCGGCCTGGAATCCTCCGCCAGGGCTGTATTCCCCATGAAATTGCACATACAGCGCAAAGATCATGATGACCGGGATCATCAGCTTGCTGACGACCCGGAGCACGATGTACTGATTCATGACTGCTCCGAAGCCTCTCCGCTTTTTTCACCCTCGGGGTCGCGACGTCGGCGGACCGTGCCTGTCCCGAGGACCAACAGCACGCCCACCGCGGCTGCGAAAATGACCACCGCTTCGCCCAGCGTATCCATGCCGCGATAGCTTGCGAGGACCGACGTGACCATATTGGGGATACCGATCTCGGTCGGCGACTCCTGGGTGAAGCGGGGTGAGAGATGGACATGGGCCGGCGCTTCCGGATCGCCGAAACGTGGCATGTCCAAAGTGGCGTAAACCAGGGCCGCTCCGGTGATGGTGACAACGACCAGAGCCATCAGACTCTGCCGGGTCGCATGCACCTTTTCCTTGCGCGTCGTCAGCGAAATGGTGGCGAGCATGAGGATCACCAGCAGTCCGGCGCCGACGGCGGCCTCGGTCAGAGCGACGTCCACAGCGTCGAGAAGGACAAACAGCATCGCGACCAGGAGGCTGTAGATACCGGTCAGCATGGTGACGGCGAGCAGGTTGCGGACGCGCACGATGGCGATCCCGACCACCACCAGGAACGTCATCAGGACGATGTCGATCAGTGATTCGATGGCGCACCTCCTTTGTCCTGCTTCCAGGGTCGCAGGCCATCATGGTGAGCCGTCTTGGTCAGCGCATGGGCTGCCGTCGGGCCGGTGAACAGCAGGAACAGCAGCGTGAACAGGATCTTCGCCGCCAGCGGAACGCTGTCCGCCTGCAGCATGAGACCCGTGAGAATGCAGATGGAGCAGAGGGTGTCAGTCAGTCCGGCTGCCTGCACCCGGGAATAGAAGTCCGGAAAACGGATCAGGCCGATGCCGCCGATGAGCAGCAGTGCCGAACCAGACAGCAGCAGGATCCAGCTCAGGATGTCGAGTGCAAGCGCCATCACTTCGACTCCTCTTCGCCGCCATCCGCTGGCGCCTGGGCCAGGCTGCCCACTTCGAAGACCCGCAGTACGGCGATGATGCCGATGTAGTTGAGCAGCGCGTAGACGATGGCGATGTCGATGAACTCCGGCCGGCCGGTGACGAAGCCCACCACGGCAATCATGAGCACGGTCTTGGTGCCCACCACGTTCACGGCGAGGATGCGATCATGGATGGTCGGACCGAGGAAGGCACGCGCCAGGGCGAGGGCCAGAGTGACCAGGATGGCTAGGGCAGTGGCTAGGAACATGGCGGCCTACAGTTCCTCTTCCAGACGGGTCACGCGTCGATCCATTTCCCCTTCATCGAGTTCGGCAACCAGATCATCAGAAATGGCGTAGTAGAAGATCTCGCCCGCGCTGACCCGAATCGTCACGGTGCCGGGCGTGAGGGTGATGGAGTTGGCGAAGATGGAACGGCCGAGGTCGCTGTTCTGAGTCGAGCGGACTCGCGCCAGACGGGGCGAGAGGTCAGTGGGGTTGGTCAGAATGCGCGCTGCGACCTGCAGATTGGCGCGCAGGATCTGCCCGAGCAGCCATGGCCAGTATTTGATGGAAGGCAGGACCAGGTGCAGGGGGTCGCTTTCACGGTCGACGATGCCGAGCCTGTGGGCCAGCCAAACGGTGAGCGCCACCGAGGCAGCCCCCAGCGGCAGAATGATTGGATGCGTCCACATGCCGGAGAGCAGCAGCCAGACGGCAATCAGGACCAGAGTCAGGCTGACCGTATATCGGGTCAACGTCATCTCCTCATCGTAGCGCTGGGTTGGCGCAGGGCCGCGGCGATGGCCATCGCCATTCAGGCGCTGTTCCAACCCTGCCGCGGACGCTGGCGGTGGGAACCCAGCCTGACCTTCCACGGCTCCCCGGAACATGCTGGGAACGCGCGAATCCATCGCTGCCCGCGGGGTTCAAGGGTGGCTTCGGCAGCCTCCGCTGGGCAGGCAGCTTCGGAGACTATCAAGAACTGAGACGTTGCGCACAACATGTCGCGCAGGCTGAGCTGCTGCAGCAGTCACCTGTGAAGGTCAGCGCGCAGAATCAGGCGGCGTTGGTTTCGGCGAGATCACAACAGAGCACCAGGGCCGGTTCACCCGCACTGCGGGCGATGGAAAGCGTCAGGCAATGGCGGCCGTCGGGCAGGGAGAAATAGGGGCCGGTCCGCACCACCTGCCCCGGATGGGACAGGGCAGAGCGGAAGTATTCCCGGTGTGACCAGGAGGCTCCGATGGCATTGGCCAACGGCCAGAAGCGGGCGTCGGACCTCACCCCCACCGGCGACAGGTTGTCCGCCAGCTGGGTACCGTTGCCGTCGAGCAGATAGCAGCGCAGCACTCCTTCCTCGTTGAGCAGGCGCTCGCATGCGCTCTCGAAAGTCGCGCCCTTGGCAATGGCCTCTAGGCTGGCTTCCAGCGCTTCTCGCGGCTCGGGCCGGACCGTACTCAAGGTGCTTTGCGCAGGCTGCCTGCGCCCGGCATGCTCGCCCTCCAGCAGATCGGCATCGGTCTGCAGGGCCTGTTCCAGCGCGTCTGCGGTGTCGATTCCGGTCAGGGCAACCATGGCGCCGCTTTCGTGGAGCAGCCTGCACAGTGCCGTCAGGGCACGACCTTCATGATTGCTGGAGCGATCATCGAGGGCCCGCAGCGGGATCTCGACCAGATCGGGCCGGATCTGCCAGATCGCCGTGAGGTCGGCATGGCGTCTGCCGAACTCGGTGGCGGCCACCATGAAACCCAGCTCCTGATGGTAGCGCGTGAAATCGACGATCTGAGCAATGCTGGCGGCCTCGACGGAGATCTCCAGGACGATGTCCTTGGGTGCGAACAGGCTCGAGGAAAACATATCCTGGGGCAGCGGCGGCCAAAGCGAGGAGCGATTGAGGATGGGCGCGTGGGCAGGCAGAAACAGCCAGCCGCGCTCCTGCACCAAGTCCCGGTAGTTGGTCATATGCAGGCCCTGGCTCAGCGCAGCGGCGCGTCCAAGCGGGTCGCGCCGGGCCAGTTCGGCACGGGCTGCCCCAGGGTCATCGGCCCAGTCCTTGTCCAGAAAGCGCAGGGCGGGGCGATGGCCGACGGGCCGCTCGTGGGCGCGACTGAAAGTGGGCGTAAAGGCGCTGCCGAGCAGCATGCCCTCCACCTCGATGGCCTTGCCGCGGGCACCCTGGCCGGATGCGACGTCCCGCAGGCGATAGTGGCCGGTGCGGAGTTCCTGTTCCCAGAGGTCGAGGGTTTGTGTCGTGGACATTGAGCAATAAAGGACCCGCTGCGATGGGCCGCGCAGTTTAGTCCCTCGTCGCGGCGATAGCCATGCGCGGCGGGTGGTGACCTCCCTTGCTCGAGGTCCCAGGGCATGCGCAGAATCATGGCCCTCATCGATCCGATTGGAGCAGGCCATGAGTGGTGGAGTGGCGGAACTTCTGCTGGCGCAGGCCCGGCGGCCCATTGAGCCCGTCCGCTTGCCGGAGCCACTGCCTCTCGACGCTGTTCCAACGCCGGCACTGGTCGTGGATCGCGCGGCCATGGAGCGCAACCTCCAACGCATGGCTGGTCATCTGCAGCAGGCTGGGTGCGGACTGCGACCCCACGCCAAAATGCACAAGACCCCGCTGATCGCCCGTCGGCAGCTGGAACTCGGTGCGGTGGGCATCTGCTGCGCCAAGGTCTCCGAGGCGGAGATGATGCGCGCTGCCGGCATCGAGCACATCCTCATCACCTCGCCGGTGGCCAGCGTCGACAAGATGGCGCGGGTGGTGGCCCTGGCGGCGACCAGCGCCGGAGTGGAAGTCGTCGTCGACGACGCCGAACGGGTGCGCATGTTCGATGAGGTGGCCCGCTCTGCTGGCGTTCGGCTGCAGGTGCTCGTGGATCTTGATCCGCGCATGGGGCGCACCGGCATTGCACCGGGGGCCCCGGCTCTCGAACTGGTCCGGACCATCGCCGGCTGCCCCAACCTTCAGTTCAAGGGCCTGCAGCAGTACGCCGGCCACCTCATGCACCTCGAAGATGCGACGGAGCGGGCGACCCGGGCGCGGGAGACGGCGGCGGTGGGGTTGGACACCCGCGCTCTGATCGAAGCGGACGGCCATGAGGTGGTGGTCTTCACCGGTGGCGGGACCGGGACTTTCGACGTGGACAGCCGCATCGAGGGCATCACCGATATCCAGGCGGGCTCCTATGTCTTCATGGACGAGGAATACGCTCGCATCGGGCAGGGCAATCGATCCCGTTTCGACTACTTTGAAGTCGCACTGTTCGTGCTGGTCACTGTCATCAGCCGGCCCCGCCCCGGCACGGTGACGGTGGATGCCGGCTACAAGAGCTTTGCCAGCGACAGTGTTGCGCCGGTAGCCCATGATCTGCCCGGCCTGCGCTACCACTTCGCAGGAGACGAGCATGGGGTGCTGCAGCTGCTGGAGGATGCGCCGAACATCGAACTCGGCGATCGCCTGCGCATGGTGACTCCCCACTGTGATCCCACCATCAACCTTCATGACTGGATGGTGTTGCTGGAGGAGGATGGGCGGGTGCATGAGCTTTGGCCGGTGGCGGCGCGGGGGTGCAGCTGGTGAGCTGGCAGAACTGGTCAGGCAGCGTTCGCTGCCCGCAGGCGCGCATCGAACGTCCCGAGGGGCCTGAGGCCTTGGCGGCGCGGGTGGCGGCATACGACGGGGCGGGCGCTCTGCGGGCCCTGGGCAGCGGACACTCCTTCGTTCCGTTCTGGGCCGACGGCGATACCCTGCTGGATCTCGGCGCCTTCGTCGGCCTGGAATCCGTGGCAGGCCGCGTGGCCCGCCTGAAGGCTGGGACACCCCTCCATGCCATCGGGCCGCTGCTGGCGGCAGAAGGCCTGGCCCTGGCCAACATGGGTGACATTGACCGGCAGACCCTGGCAGGTGCGGTAGCCACGGGGACCCACGGTACCGGTCGCGAACTCGGCAGCCTCTCCGCTCAGGTCGTTGCGGTGGAAGTGGTGGATGGCCTGGGGCGTATCCGGCGCCTGACGCAGGCCGATGAGGTCGCCGCTGCCAGAGTTGCCATGGGGATGCTCGGCGTGATGACGGCCATCGAACTGGCGGTGGTCCCTGCCTACGGCTTGCATGAGCGCAATCATCTGGAGGGTGTCGAGGCCTGTCTCGAACAGCTCGACGAGCGTCTCGGTGGCCATCGGCATCACGAATTCTGGTGGGTGCCACGGGTCGACCGCTGCATCGCCAAGACCCTGGATCAGATCGAGGTTCCCGCTCAGCCGCGTTTGGATGAAGTAGCGTTCGGGGAGGAGGGCGAACGCTTCGGGGCCTCCTGGCAGATCTTTCCCTCCACCCGGGATCTGAAGTTCAACGAGATGGAATACGCCGTGCCGGCGGCCACGGCCGTGGCCTGTTTCCGGGCGGTGCGGGCCCGCATGCTGCGGGACTTTCCGAAACTCATGTGGCCGGTGGAGTATCGGGTGCTGGCCGGCGACGACGGTTGGCTGTCGCCGACGGCGGGAGGGGAGGTGGCGACGCTGTCCATCCATCAGGCGGCCGCCGTCGATCCGGGGCCGCTGTTCGATGCCATCGAGCCCATCCTGCGCGATCACGGCGGCCGTCCGCACTGGGGCAAGCAGCACGGGCTCGATGGTTCCGGACTGGCGCGGCTGTATCCGAAGTTCGAGGACTTCTGCAGGTATCGGCGCGAACTGGATCCCTATGGCCGGTTTCTGACACGTTATCTGGCTGACCGCTTTGCCTGAACGGGCTGCAGGGTTGCGTTGGGCTGCGGGTTCGTCGTGATCGCTATCGGTATCGGTATCGGTATCGGTATCGGTATCGGTATCGCTATCGCTATCGGTATCGCTATCGCTATCGGTATCGGTATCGATGATGTGGGTCCGATCCCGATCCCGATCCCGATTTCGATAGCGATTTCGCAAAGTCTGGGCCATCACACAATCTAGCCCGTCCGCGGGACGCAGTTCCGTGCGTCCCGGGCGGGTTCGAGCTAGGATATTGACCTGCACTTCGAACGCATAGGGATGAAGCACTTTGCTCGAGCTGGTGAAGGCCGGCGGCTGGCTGATGGTCCCGATCATCATCTGCTCGGTCCTCGCCGCCGCAATCTGCATTGAACGCCTGTGGACCCTGAAGCCCTCCAGGATCGCGCCGCGCCACACCCTGGCGATGGTGTGGGGGTGGCTGAAGAAAGGGGAACTGGACTCCAAGCGCATGAAAGAGCTGCGTCAGGGCTCGCCCCTGGGCGAGATCCTCGCCGCCGTGCTCGTGAACCACAGGCGTGGGCGCGAAGCCATGAAGGCCAGCGTGGAGGAAACGGCAGGTCAGGTCCTGCACGAGATGGAGCGCTACCTGACCGCGCTGGGCACCGTCGCCGCCATTGCGCCGCTGCTCGGATTGCTGGGGACGGTGATCGGCATGATCGAAGTCTTCAACGTCATCCGCTTCGAGGGGACCGGTGATCCCAACCAGTTGGCCGGTGGCATTTCCGAAGCACTCATCACCACCGCGACCGGCATCAGCGTCGCCATTCCCGCGCTCATTTTCCATCGCTTCCTGACCCGGAGAGTGGATGACCTGGTGCTGACCATGGAGCAGGAGGCCAACAAGCTGGTGGAGCTTCTGAACGCGGATGACGAGCAACAGGAAGCGTCGTGAAATTCCGCCGCCGCCGCTCGCCGGACGTGGGCATCGATCTGACGCCGCTGATCGACGTGGTGTTCCTGCTGCTGATCTTTTTCATGGTGACCACGACCTTCGTTCGTGACGGCGGCGTCACCCTCGAACTGCCGGAGGCGGATACCGAAGTCGTCGCAAGGACCTCGGAACCGGTACAGATCGTCGTCGGGGTGGACGGCAGCTACGCGGTCAACGGTCAGCCGCTTTCGGAACGCAGCGTCACGGTCCTGATGGCGGCCATGCGTGATGCGGCCGGAGACGACGCGGCAGCCCCCGTACTGATCAGCGCCGACGCCCGTGCTCCCCACGAGTCCGTCGTCAGGGTCATGGATGCGGCCGGGCGCCTGGGCTTCGAACGGGTGCGCATTGCCACCCAGCCACCCGCGGAGGGGGGGTGACCGCCGCCACGGCGGTGCCGGCGAAGGATCTGGCGCTTTATGCGCGCTTGCTCGGCTACGTCCGGCCCTACTGGTTCCATTTCCTGTTGAGTCTGCTGGGCTTCGCGGTCTACGCCAGCTCCCATGTGGTGTTCGCCGAACTGCTGGTGTTCATGGTGGACACCGTGCGGGCCTTCAACACCGGTGTCGATATCAGCAGCGAGCGCATCCTGATTCCGCTGCTGATGGTGGCAGCCGTCGCGGGCCGCGGCGTCGGTTCCTTTGCCGGCGTGTTCTTCCTCAACAAGGTGGGCAACCGGGTCGTTCACGATCTGCGCTGCGCCCTTTTCGACCAGCTGCTTGTCCTGCCCAGCGCCTATTACCAGCGCAACAGCCAAGGCCATCTGGTTTCACGGGTGACCTATACCGTGACCCAGGTGACCGGTGCGGCGACCAAGGCGCTGGAGGTGGTGGCCCGGGAGGGCCTGACCGTGATCGGCCTGACTGCCTGGCTGATGTGGATGAACTGGAAGCTGGCGCTGGTGTTCTTTGCCATCGCACCGGCCATCGCCTGGATCGTGGCCTTCGCGGCGCGACGGTTCCGGCGCTATTCCCATCGCATTCAGGATGCCATGGGCGATGTGACCCAGTCGGCGTCCGAGTCGGTGGCGGGTCATCGCGAGGTGCGGACCTACGGCGGCGAAGCTCAGGAGCGTGAGCGCTTTCGGGTCGCAAGCGCCTACAATCGCCGGCAGGCCATGAAACTGATCGCGACCACGGCCGTCGCGACGCCGGTGATCCAAACCCTGGTGGCCATCGCCCTGGCGGTGCTGGTCTGGCTGGTGCTGGACCCGACGATGCTGGCCGGCATGACCGAAGGCGACGTGGTGGGCTTCATCACGGCAGCGGGGCTCCTGGCGCGCCCCATCCGCCAGCTCTCGGAGATCAGTTCGGTGATCCAGACCGGGCTGGCTGCGGCCCAGGACATCTTCGCCCAACTGGACGAGCAGCCCGAGGTCGATACCGGCACGCTGGATCCGGAGCGCGTGGCGGGCCGGATCGAGCTGCGCGGTATCCGCTTCCGTTACCCCGGTGCGGAGCATCCCGTGTTCGAGGATCTGTGGCTGACCATCGAGCCTGGCGAGACCGTCGCCCTGGTCGGGCGATCCGGCAGCGGCAAATCCACCCTGGCGGGACTCATTCCGCGCTTCCATGATGTGGAGGCAGGCGAGATCCTGCTGGATGGATATCGGCTGTCAGAGTATCGACTTTCCGCCCTGCGGCGGCAGATCGGGCTCGTCAGTCAGCACGTGGTGCTCTTCAACGACACCGTGGCGCGCAACATTGCCTACGGCGGCTTGGCAGGGGCATCCCGGGACACCATTGCCACCGCCGCCCGGCGGGCCCAGGCCACGGACTTCATCGATGCCATGCCGGAGGGACTCGATACCCGCATCGGTGATGACGGCGTGCGGCTGTCCGGCGGCCAGCGTCAGCGCCTGGCCATTGCCCGGGCACTGCTCAAGGATGCGCCCATCCTGATTCTCGACGAGGCAACTTCGGCACTCGACCCCGAGTCGGAGCACCTGATCCAGCGCGCCCTCACCGAAGTGATGAAGGGGCGCACGACCCTGGTGATCGCACACCGCCTGTCCACCATCGAAGGTGCGGATCGCATTCTGGTGATGGAGCGTGGGCGTATCGTCGAGCAGGGCCGGCATGAGGAGTTGCTGCGCGCTGATGGGGTTTATGCACGTCTGCATCGGCGGCAGTTCCAGGACTCCGAGGATGATGGCGCGGGACCCTGAGCAGGGCTGGCACGGCTTCTGGTCCCGATCGCGCCTGCTGCCCTGGCTCGCCCCCTTCGGAGGCCTGTTCGCGGCAGCGGCGAGGCGTCGATATCGTCGTCACCGGGAAGGTGCAGACGGCGCCTGGCGGGCGGCGGTCCCGGTGATCGTGGTGGGCAACCTGAGCGTGGGCGGCACCGGCAAGACGCCCATGGTGCTCTGGCTGGTGAATCATCTGCGGCAGCGTGGCTGGCGTCCCGGAGTCGTGTCTCGCGGCTACGGCGGACGGCGCCGGGAAGAGCCCATGATGGTCACGTCGGCGTCGGATTGCCGCCAAAGTGGCGATGAAGCCCTGCTCATGGCGCGACGGACCGCGGCGCCGGTGGTAGTGGCCGCCGATCGCGTGGCCGCAGTGCGTCGGCTGCTGCAGGAAGACGTGGACATCGTGATCAGCGACGATGGTCTGCAGCATTATCGCTTGGCGCGGGATGTGGAGATCGTGATGATCGACGGCTGCCGCGGCCTCGGCAATGGCCGCTGCCTGCCCGCGGGCCCGCTGCGGGAACCGCCGGAACGCCTTCGTGGTGCGGATCTGACGGTTGTTACCGGGAATCGAGCGTCGGCATGCGCTGCCATGGCGGCACCGGGGATGGCCTTGCGGGCGAGCGGGCTGCTGCAACCGGACAGCCTGACCCCGATCTCTCTGCAACAGATGCCCGAGGGGCCGGTTCACGCGGTAGCAGGGATCGGTCATCCCCAGCGCTTCTTCCGCACCCTGGAGCAACTCGGCTGCGAGGTGATCGAACACCCCTATCCGGACCACCATGTGTTCCGATGGCAGGAACTCGACTGCATGGACGACCGGCCCATTGTGATGACGGAGAAGGACATGATGCGTTGTCTGCCTGACTTGCACCGGTGGCCAGCCGCGCTGCGCCAGCGCTGCCTAGCTGTGGTGGTGGACGCCGTCCCGGAGCCTGCCTTCGAGACGGCGCTGGCAGCGGTGATGACGGGCAAGGGCTTGGCGCTGGAGCACAGGACGTGAGCTTTCGGGTCGTGATTCCTGCGCGCTTTGCATCCACGCGGCTGCCGGGCAAACCCCTGGCGGATATCGCCGGCAGGCCCATGATTGCCCACGTCTGGGAGCGGGCTCGGGCCAGTCGCGCCAGGGAGGTGATCATTGCCAGCGATGATGATCGGGTGCTGGCGGCTGCGGCAGCATTCGGGGCCGATACGGAACGCACCTCGCCGGAACACCCATCCGGTACCGATCGGATCGCGGAGGTGGCCGAGCGCAGAGGCTGGCCTGACGACTGCGTGGTGGTGAACGTCCAGGGCGACGAACCGCTGCTGCCGGAGGCAGTGGTGGATCAGGTGGCGGCGAACCTGATGGCTAATCCGGATGCGGGCATGGCCACGCTTGCCGAGCCGATCCGCGACCGAGCGCGAGTCTTCGATCCCAACGTGGTGAAGGTGGTGACCCGGGCCGATGGTTTCGCGCTGTATTTTTCCCGGGCGCCGATACCCTGGGATCGCGCGACGTTCACTGACGCGGAGTCCGCGGCGGAAGTGAGCGGCCCCTGGCGTCGTCACCTCGGCATCTACGCCTACCGTGTGGGCTTGCTGCGGCGCTTCGTCACCTGGTCGCCCGCGGTTCTGGAAGAAGTCGAGATGCTGGAGCAGTTACGCGTGCTGCATGCGGGGGTCGGTATTCACGTGGCCGATGCCTGTGCGCCGGTGCCGGGCGGGGTGGATACGCCTGACGACCTGGAGCGGGTGCGAGGGCTGCTGGCTTCGTCATGACATTCCGCGAAGGCTGTCGCGAGAGCTTCGGCAGGACGGCTCGGTATCGAATCGATCCCGATAGCGATTTCGATCCCGTAGCAACTCAATCCCTACCAGCGGCTGCGGATCAACTGGACCCCTACCGAGCCGCTGCCGAACGCTGCCACCCCTGCAGGGCCGCGGCGTGCTGGCGGACCTGGTCGGGGTTGCCGAGCAGTTGCCGATTCAGGCCGATACGCTTGAAGAAGTAGTGCAGACCCATCTCGTGGGTGAAGCCCATGCCGCCGTGGACTTCCGTTGCGGTGCGCGCCACGAACTGGCCCACCTCGCCCATGTGCGCCTTGGCGTGGCAGGCCATCAGTTCGAACTCGTCCGGATAGGCTTCGGCGGCATAGGCGGCATACCACAACAGGCTGTGACAGGGCTCGATCTCCGCCGCCATTTCCGCGCAGAGGTGCTTGACGGCCTGGAAGGAGGCGATGACGCGGCCGAACTGCTTGCGCTCCATGGCGTAGGCCACGGCACGTTCGAGCATGCGCTCAGCGGCACCGAGACTGTCGAAGGCCAGGGCGACGCGGCCGGCAGCCAGCAGGCGGGCTGCGACGGCCGGATCGGCGGCCAGCAGGGTGGTGCAGGGGCTGTCGTCGAGACGGATCTCCAGCACGCCCCGACTGCGATCGATGGTGGTCAGGGCCACGGTCTGGACGCCGGTGGCGCCGGCTTCCACGAGAATCAGGCCGCCTTCGTCCGTAGCAAGAATCCAGGCATCTGCGCCCTGACCGTCGATGACGAATCGAGCCACGCCAGAGGCCTTACCGGAACGGGCCTTCACGCCTGCTCCCGAGCGTCTGCCGGCAGCCTCACTGAGTCCCACGCCGATGCGCCGTACGCCGCCGGCCAGGGCGGGCAACCATTCGGCGCCGGCGTCGCCCGGGCTCGCCGCGAAGGCCAGCGGTGCGAGAATGGCGCTGGCGGTGAACGGGATGGGAACCGCATTGCGGCCGAGGGCCTGCTGCACCAGACAGGCATCGAGCAGGGTCATGCCGCTGCCGCCGTGTTCCTCGGGTGTCAGGATGCCGAGGGCTCCGAGGTCTGCGAGGCCCCGGAGCAGGTCGACGTTGGCGCTGTCGCCACCATCCACGAGTGCCTTCAGACGTTCCCCATCCACCCGCTCGTCGGCAAAGCGGCGGATCGAGTCCGCCAGCATGCGCTGTTCTTCAGACAGTCCGAATTCCATGCTCAGAGCCTCCCCTTTGTCCCTGTGTCGGCCGCCGCTGCTGCGGGTTTCGGTTCCCGGGGCATGCCGAGGCCGTGCTCGCTGATGATGTTCTTCTGAATCTGCGACGTACCGCCGCCGATGATGAGGCCCAGGCTGAACATGTGGGTGGTCTGCCAGAAACCCTTGTCGCGAAGGTGGGGGCTGTCATCAAAGAGGGCGCCGATTTCCCCGAGGGCGTCGATGGCCAGCGCGGCGATCTCGTGATTGAGGATGGTGCCGTTGAGTTTGACGATGAGGCGGGCAAGGCCCGGATCCTCGCCGCGCAGGCCGTGGGTGAGCAGTCGCAGGGCGTGGAACTTCATGGCGTGGGCGCGGGCCTGCAGGCGCAGCAGCCGGTCCTGCAGGATCGGATGCTCGATCAGGCGCAGGCCGTCCAAGGTCTCCTCCTCCATGATCTTCGCCACCCGGGCGAGCATGGCGTTGGCCTGACCAGGGTCGCCGAGCATGCCGCGCTCGTGCTTCAAGGTCGTGTTCGCCACCTTCCAGCCTTCGCCGCGTCCGCCAACGATCTGGCTTTGGGGTACGCGGACATCACTGAAGAACACCTCGTTGAACTCGGCCCGGCCGGTCATGGTCTTCAGGGGCCGGACGTCGATGCCGGGCCTGTCCATGGACAGTATCAGGTAGCTGATGCCCTGATGTTTGGGCGCCTTGGGCTCGGTGCGCACGAGGACGAACATCATGTCCGAGAAATGGGCCGACGAGGTCCAGATCTTCTGGCCGTTGATGACGAAATCGTCGCCGTCCTCCACCGCCCGGGTCTGCAGATTCGCCAGATCGCTGCCTGCCCCGGGTTCCGAGTAGCCCTGACACCAGACGATCTCGCCGCGGATGGTCGGGCGGATCCAGCGTTCGCGCTGCTCTGGTGTGCCGCACTCCAGCAGGGTGGGCACGAACATGGAAATGCCTTGGTTGGCCAGTCCGGTGGATGCGCCGACGCGATGGAACTCCTCGGCCGCAATGAAGCTCTCGAGGATGTCCGCCTTGCCGCCGTGACCGCCGTACTCTTTGGGAATGGTCTTGCAGGTATAGCCGCGGTCGATGAGCAGGGCCTGCCACTTGCGTCCGTTGTCACTGGGACGGCCATCGCTGTCGGTCATGGGCTGGCGCCAGATGGTCTCGTGCTGCTCGAGAAACCGGCGCACGTCGGCGCGATAGCGCTCGTAGTTCAGAGACAGGGTCAGATCCATCGGTGCTCTCCGCAACGTGGTCAGGTGTCGATCAATGCGTGTGCATTATGGCAGAGGGGCCATGGGTTTCGCAGCCACATCTGGGTATCATCCGACAACTTCAGGAGAACATGCATGGGTGCAGGCAATCACTACGTCGTGGTCACCAAGAGGGACTGCCCGACCTGCCAGCTCATCGAGCCGGCGCTGGCGGAGCTCGCGGATCAGGGCAGGCTGAAAGTCCTCAACCAGGATGGTGCCGGCTTTCCGGCCCTCGCCTCGGCGGAAGTGGTGGACGATCATGAACTGGACGGCTCCTGGGCGCTGGACGTGGAGATCGTCCCGACGCTGGTGTGTTATCAGGGCGAGAAAGAGGTCGGCCGCACGGAAGGCTGGGAGCGGGCCGCCTGGCGGCAGCTGACGGGTTTGGACAGTCTCGGCGACGCGCTGCCGGAGTTCCGTCCCGGCTGTGGATCGTTGACCCGTGATCCTGCCATCGCGCCCCGTCTTCAGGCCCGGCACGGCGGTGGTGGCCTGACGGCTCGGCGTCTCACCCTGGCTGCCCTCGAGGACGCCATCGAAACCTGTTACGAGCGCGGCTGGTCCGATGGCCTGCCGGTGGTGCCGCCCACGCCTGAGCGGGTGATCACTATGCTCTCCGGAACCGAGCGGGACCCCGGCGAGATTCTCGGCGACGTGCCGCCTGATCTGGTGCCGGTCAGCATCGAGAAGATCGCCATCAACGCCGTCATGGCCGGCTGCCGCCCAGAGTACCTGCCGGTGGTGATCGCCGCGGTGGAAGCTGCGCTGGAAGAACCGTTCTGCATGCACGGGCTGCTGGCGACCACCTATTTCTCGGGTCCCATGGTGGTGGTCAGCGGGCCCCTGGCGCGGCGGATCGGCATGAACGCCAAGGGCAATGCGCTGGGGCAGGGCAATCGCGCCAATGCCACCATCGGCCGTGCCCTGCAGCTCGTCATCCGCAACGTCGGTGGCGGTCGGCCGGGCGAGGTGGATCGGGCGACCCTCGGCAATCCCGGCAAGTACACCTTCTGTTTTGCGGAGGACGAGGATCCGGCCTGGACCTCCCTGTCTGAGGACAAGGGCTTCAGCCGGGAACAGACCACGGTGACCCTGTTCGCCGCCGACGGCGTGCAGGGCATCGTCGATCAGAAGGCTCGGGAGCCCGAACCCCTGTGCCGTTCCTTCGCGGCCGGCCTGCGGGTGGTGTCACACCCGAAGATGGTGCAGGCGCCCGATGCCTTCCTGGTGGTCAGCCCGGAACATGCCCGGGTCTTCCATGAGGCCGGCTGGAGCAAGCAGCAGGTCACTGAGCGCCTGCACGAACTGCTGCTCATCGATGGCAGCGAACTGGTCCAGGGTGCCGGCGGCATGGCCGAAGGACTGCCCGCCAAGCTCGGCGACCGCGCGTTCAGAAAATTCAGAAAAGGCGGCCTCACCCTGGTGCGTGCCGGCGGCGGGGCCGGCATGTTTTCCGCCATCATCGGCGGCTGGGGTGCCAGCGGCACGATCGGCAGTTCACCCGTCACCAAGGAGGTACGATCATGAGCGAAACCGTATTACTCGACCCCGGCTCCGAACGGGACCCCGTCCAGCGTGAGCCGCGCGGCCTGCCGGCAGATCTCGCCGGCAGGACCGTGGGCCTGCTGGACATCTCCAAGCCTCGCGGAGACGTCTTCCTCGATGAGATTGCGCGCCTGCTCGAGGCCCAAGGGGCTGCCATCGCCCGCTTCAAGAAGCCGACGTTCACCCGCCCGGCTCCCACCGGACTGCGGCAGGAGATCGCCGAGCAGTGCGACGTGGTGCTGGAAGGTCTGGCCGACTGAGGGTCCTGTACGTCGTGCAGTCTGCATGACATCAGCGACCTCGATGGCCGCGGCGTTCCAGGAGGGTTCGTGGCATCGGACGAGTTTCGCGATGCCGCCAGAGCCCAGGGTGATGCGCTGGGATTCCATGCGCGGGCCATTTACGTCCCGCATCCCATACAGGATCGCACCGATGAGGAGATGAAGGCGCTGGCCCGGGATGCCCTGCCGGGCATTCTCGACATGCTCCGGCGCAACCCGACCCGGGACAACGAGTAGGCGCAGGGCGACCGCTCAGCGCCGGGCTTTGCGGGCAGCGTAGCGGCGGTCGCGCTCGGCCTTCTGGGCCGCCAGAAGGGCCTTTTTCTCGGCCTCGGCTGCGGCAGCTTCCGCCGCGAGTCGCTCCTGATCAGCCTGCTCTGCGGCGAGTCGCGCAGCATCCGCCTGGGCCTTTTCGAGGGCCTTGCGTTCCTTCTCGGCGCGGCGCTCGGCCTTGCGTTCCGCAAGGCGCGCTTCGCGGGCCTGGGCCACCTTCAGGCGTGCCTCCTGCCGCGCTTCTGCGTTCGGATCCTTGGCCGCTTCCTTGGCCTTGGTCAAGAGTGCTTGCTTGGCCTTGCTGGAGGCCTGTTGCCGCTCGGCGAAGCCCGGTTCGAACTTTTTCATGTTTGAGGATGCTGCCGTCTGTTGGGTGATAAACGTGCGCACCCTAATCCATTGCGGCACGTTTTGGGAGAGCGATTTCACGCAGGGGGTGTCCGCGAACGGACTGACACCGCCCTCGTTTGCATGGGCTGCGGTCGATGCAGTCGTGTCCAAGGCGGCGGTCCTCCGGGGATGGAGGCGGGGTTGAATCATGGCGGTCTGGAGTCTGCTGGACGGTTTCGGGATTTTTGTCTTTGCGCTTTCCGGCGGTCTCGCTGCCGCCCGCCGTCAGCTCGATCCCTTCGGATTTCTCGTGCTCGCCTTCCTCCCGGCAGTGGGAGGGGGCACCCTGCGGGACCTGATCCTCGATCGCTCCGTGTTCTGGATCGAAGACCCGATGCCGCTGCTGCTGATCGGCCTGGCGGCCACCCTGACCTTCTTTTTCTCCGCACCGGTGGCCCGGCGTGAGCATCTGCTGCGCTGGCTCGATGCGCTGGGACTGTCGGTGTTTGCCGTGCTCGGTGCGCGCCGGGGGCTGCTGGCTACCGGCGATCCCGCGGTGGCGGTGGTGATGGGCGTGATGACGGCGGTGGTAGGCGGCATCCTGCGGGACGTGGTGTGCAACGAATTGCCGCTGATTCTGCACCGGGAGATCTACGCCACAGCGGCCGTGGTGGGAGCGCTGGTCTACGTGGTGTGCGTCCACTTCGGCATGGACGGCGAGCTGGCCCTGCTGCCGGGGGCCGTCGCGGCGTTCCTGCTGCGGGCGGCCGGCCTGGTCGGCGGCTGGTCGCTGCCGCGTCCACCGGGTGCCGCCAAGTGAGCCCTTGCGGGCCAGCTTGCCTGCCGGCAGCCCCGGTGCCGCGGCGCGCTTGCGGACCTCAGCGTGGCTGCATGCGGATGCCGCCGTCGATGCGGATGGTTTCGCCATTCAGATAGGGGTTCTGAATGATCTGCATGGCAAGCAGGGCGAATTCCGGTGCGTTCCCGAGTCGCTTGGGGAACTGGACCATGTCGATCAGGGGCATGCGCACCTGGTCCGGCGCGCCCATCATCATCGGGGTCTCGAAGATGCCGGGGGCAATGGTGCACACGCGGATGCCGTTGCGGCTGAGATCTCTGGCAATGGGCAGCGTCATGCCCGCCACGCCGGCCTTGGAGGCGGAATAGGCAGCCTGGCCGATCTGGCCGTCGAAGGCGGCGACCGAGGCGGTGTTGATGATCACGCCGCGCTCACCGTCCGCGTTCACCGGTTCGTTCTTGGCCATGGCATCAGCGCACAGGCGCAGGGTGTTGAAGGTGCCGATGAGGTTGACGTTGAGAACGAACTTGAAGGTGTCCAGCGGCATGGGGCCGTCTTTGCCCAGGGTGCGCGCCGCCGTGCCGATTCCGGCGCAGTTGATGTTGATGTGGACGCCACCGAAAGCGGCCACGGTGCCGGCCACGGCTTCTTCGACGGAACTGGCGTCCGCCACGTCCACCTTGAAGGCCTTGGCGCTGGCGCCGAGCTGCTTTGCCGTGGCTTCGGCGAGGTCGCCGTTGAGGTCGAAAATCGCCACCTTGCCGCCTGCTGCGATGATCTGTTCGGCACTGGCCTTGCCGAGTCCTGATGCGCCGCCGGTGATGACGGCAACCTTGTCCTTCAAATCCATGCTCGTGTCTCCGTTCTGCTGGAGCGCGGTAGTATACGGATCCTGACTCGCAGTTGTTGTGGAGAAGCACGTGTCCGCTTCCGAACCGGCGCCCACCACCCGGCTTCCGCCGGTGACCACGCAGACCGGGTTCCTGCGTCCCGTGTCGGCGGCACGCTGGCTGCGCTGGAGCCAGCGCTGTCTGCCGTGGAGGCAGGAGCGGGTGACGATGTTCGGGCGGGAGTACGTCTGTCGGCGGCTGATCGCCTTCGCCGCTGAAGCCGGCCTGCGCTATCGCTACAGCGGCAACGAACACCGCGGCCAAGGCCTCCCGCGGCCTCTCGAAGTGCTCATGGAACGGGTCAACGGCACCTTGGGGACCCGCTTCGACAGCGTGCTGTTGACCCGCTATCGGGACGGCGGTGATCGCCTGGGCTGGCACGCCGATCGCGAGCCTGACCTTGGCCCTGAGCCGGAGCTGGCGGTGCTCAGTCTTGGGGCCGGTCGGACGCTCGCCTTTCGTACCTGCAGCAAGCCCCGCCGGAGCGTCCGCTTTCGGCTGGAAGCCGGGTCTCTGCTGTCCATGGGGCCGGGTACCCAGTCCCACTGGCAGCATGGCGTGCCTGGAGAAGTCGGCGCGGACGAGCGCATCAGCCTGGGTTTCAGGCGCCTGACGTGGCGGTGACTTCCCGCTCCTGGCAGGCCGGCGTCCAGCTCCAGCAACGCAACAGTCTGCGCTTCCCCTGCCTGGCACGGTGGCATGCCCAGGCGCAGGATGCGGCGGCTGTCAGCGCCGCTCTGGTGGAGGCCAAACGCCGCGGTGTCGAAGTCTGGGTGCTGGGGGAGGGCTCGAACGTCGTCCTGCCGGAAGAGCTCGATGGGCTGGTCCTCGGCCCCGCGGATCGTCGCATCGAAGTCCTCGACGACGACGGCGAGCGGCTGCGGGTCCGGGCCGGTGCCGGGGTGCATTGGGATGCCCTGGTGCGCTGGTCCGCCGGGCAGGGACTGTGGGGAGTGGAAAATCTGGCGCTGATTCCGGGGTCGGTGGGGGCTGCGCCGGTGCAGAACATTGGTGCCTACGGCCAGGAACTGGCCACCTCCTGCCGGCGGGTGGAGGCGGTGGCCCGCGCGACCGCAAGCCCGGTTCAACTCGAGGCTGAAGACTGCGGCTTCGGCTATCGGGACTCACGCTTTCGGCGCGACCCCCACGCCTGGGTAGTCACGGCCGTGGAACTGGAACTTAAGCGTCGAGGTTGCGCGCAGATCAGCTACCCCGGTGTCGTCGATGCGCTGGCCACCGAGCGCGGCGTCAACGATGCCAGCCAGGCCACCCCGCTGGACATGGTGGAGGCCATCACCGCACTGCGTCGGCGCAAACTCCCCGATCCCGAGGTCCTTCCCAATGCGGGCAGTTTCTTCAAGAACCCGGTGGTCACCCGGGCGCAATTTGACGCTCTCGAGACCAGGCACGGTGACATGCCTGGCACCTTCGTCGACGAGGGCGTGAAGCTCTCGGCGGCGTGGCTGATCGAACGCTGCGGTTGGCGAGGTTTGCGCCGGGGAGCGGTGGGCGTGGCTGATGCCCATGCCCTGGTCCTGGTGCACCATGGTGGTGGCGTTGGCGCTGAGCTTCTGGACCTGGCGCGGGACATTGCGGCTTCGGTCCGGGAACGCTTCGGCGTCAGGCTGGAACAGGAACCGGTGGCATTGCAGCGGGCGAGGGGCGCGGGCCTGCCAGCGGATTCGTGATCCGCTGGCAGGCCCGGCCATCCTTACTGCGAGCCGCTGGCCTTGTTGCCTTCCCGAGCACCCTCTTCGGCTGCGTCGCTGGGGTCGGTCGTTGCTTCAGCGGGATCCTGGGTCTCGCCATCGAGGGGCAGCGAAGCCTGCTGCTCTGATCCTCCCCGGCGCTGACGTGGATCATTGGCCGCCCGCGGTGCCGATGCGATGGCCTGGGGATCCACCGCCATGGGTTCGGCGGTCACGGCAGGCTTGACGATCCGCGGGGGCGGGGCGTCCTCGATGACGACCCGCTGCGGCTCCTTCACCGCTCGATTGCGCGGGTCGTTGGCAGCCCGCTGACCGTCGCTGGCAGCCACTGCCGGGATCTCCGTGGTGACGTCTGCCGGCTCAGGCTCTGGCTGTTTCGGAGCCTCGCTGGTGGCCGTTTCCCTGGTGGCCTCGGGAGCCGTTTCGGACTCCTCTGGCGCGTCCGCCGCAGCCGCCAAAGGCTCAGCCGTGGCTGTGGGTTCCGGCACCTGGGGAGGCTCGGCATCGCTGGCTGCTGCCGTCGAAGCCTTCTCCGGGTCCGGGACGGCAGCCTCGGCAGTGGAATCGGCCACCACAGGGCTGTCGGCAGGGCTCACGTCGTCAGCAGGCACAGACGATTCCGCAGCGGATTCCTCCTGGGTGTCTGCGGCAGCGGGTGCGGACCAGGAGCTCGCGCCGTCGCGGCGCATGGTGGCGTCTTCGTCACCGATCTCCTCCTGGGCCTTGGCAACGACCACCTCTGTGTCCGCTGCAGGGCCTGAGGGCGTTGCCGCCGGCGCCGCAGCGGTGGTGGCAGGATCAGGCTCGGCAGCAATCTCCGAGCGGTCCCGCCGCGGTCGGCGTCGGGTGTTAGGAGGTGGCGTATGGGCCTCTGCAGGCGGTGCACTCACGAGGCCTGCTGCGACATTGCCGTTGACGTCTCCGACCCGAACATGATCGTCATCGCTTGGGTCATCGCTGGGGCCTTCGACCTCAGGCGCGCTGCTTTCGTCACGGCTCACCGTATCGGCGTCGCGCTCGTTGCCGGTCTCGTTTTGAGGCCGGCGACGACGGCGGCCACGTCCACGGCCGCCACTGCGCTCTGCGCCGTCGCTGTCTTCGCTGCTGTCGCTGTCCGTGTGGGCCGGGTCGTCGCTGTCGCCGTCGACGTTCTCCTGGTCGAGGGATGTTTCATCGCGGTTGCCGGCTTCCGTGCCATCGGCATCGCCGCTGCGACGACGGCGGCCACGGCCGCCGCGGCGGCGACGGCGCTTGCGGGTGCCTTCCTCGGTGCTGTCACTTCCGCCCTGGCCATCGGCGGTCTCCGGGCCACGGCTGACCTGGACTGCATCGGCCTCGGTGGTCGACGTCTCGAGTTCGACTTCCGCGCCCTCAGCGCGGGTGTCGGCGCCACTGCGGCGGCGTCCCCGTCTTGGCCGCCGTTCGCCGCTGTCGTCCTGGGGTCCGGCCCCGGATGGCTCTGCACCCCGCCGGCGCCGACCGCGCCCTTCGTCCTGACCTGCCCCTGAGGTGCTGGCCTCGCGATCCTGGTCACTGCGGCTCGGGTCACCCCGGCCCCGGTCACCCCGGCCACGACGCTGACGGCCATCGCCGCGGCCACGACCGTCCCGGCGCCCGCGGTTCTGGTCACGGTCTTCGCCTGAAGATCGGCTGGTGGTGGCCTCACTGCCCGCGGTCTTTGCGGGTTGGCTGCCGGTGGTCTCGCTGGCATCGCCGCCGCCGAACAGCATGCGGGTGATACGGCTCAAGAAGCCGGTTGCGGCCGGTGCTGCCTTGACGGCTGCCGGCTGTGCTGGCGCTGGTGGCGCTTCGGGTGCCGCTGGCGGAGCAGGAGAGCGAGGCGCCACGGTCTTCACTGCGGCTTCCCGCACAGGGGGCGGAGGTGCGGCTTCGAAGGTGGCCTCGAGTTCGGCCTGCTCGGTCACCGCCTCGACGATCTCGTGGGTGGGGGCATCGTCTTCGGCGAGCTGGTCATCGCGAATCCGCTGGACCTCGAAATGGGGCGTTTCCAGATTGGGATTCGGGACGATGATGAGGCGCACCTTGGAGCGTTGCTCGATGGCGGTCAGATCAGAGCGTTTTTCATTGAGCAGGAAGGAGGCGATGTTCACCGGAACCATCGCGCGCACGGCGGCGCTGCGATCCTTGAGGGACTCTTCCTCGAGCAGGCGCAGGATGGACAGCGCCAGCGAGCGGACGTCCCGGATGGCGCCCTGACCGCTGCAGCGAGGACAGACGATGGAGGTGGTTTCCTCCAGCGAAGGCCGCAGGCGTTGGCGGGACATCTCCATCAGGCCGAAGCGCGAGATGCGGCCGACCTGGACCCGGGCGCGATCGGCTTCGAGAGCTTCGCGCATGCGGTTTTCGACTTCACGCTGATTCTTGTTCGACATCATGTCGATGAAGTCGATGACGATCAGACCACCCATGTCCCGCAGCCGCAGCTGACGGGCGATCTCGTCGGCGGCTTCGAGATTGGTGTTGAGCGCGGTCTCCTCGATGTCCGCCCCGCGCGTGGCACGGGCGGAGTTGATGTCGATGGACACCAGAGCCTCGGTGGGATCGATGACGATGGAGCCCCCGGAGGGCAGCTTCACCTCGCGCTGGAACGCGGACTCGATCTGACTCTCGATCTGGTAGCGGTTGAACAGGGGCACCGGATCGTCGTAGCGACGAATGCGGTCGCGGTAGCTCGGCATCACCTGCTCGATGAACTCGATGGCCTGGGCGTGGGCCTCGTCGGTGTCGATGAGGACTTCGCTGACGTCCTTGCGCAGGTAGTCACGAATGGCCCGCAGGATGACGTTGTTTTCCTGATAGATCAGGAACGGCGCCTTCTGCTCGTCGGAAGCTCGGCGAATGGCGTCCCAGACCTGCAGCAGGTAGTCGAGATCCCACTGCAGCTCCTCGGCGCTGCGGCCGACACCGGCGGTACGGACGATGACACCCATGCCGTCAGGAATCTGCAGGGCGGAGAGCGCCTCGCGCAGCTGATCACGCTCCTCGCCCTCGATGCGCCGGGAGATGCCGCCGGCGCGCGGGTTGTTGGGCATCAGGACCATGTAGCGGCCTGCCAGCGAGATGAAGCTGGTGAGCGCCGCGCCCTTGTTGCCTCTCTCCTCCTTGTCCACCTGGACGATGATTTCCTGGCCTTCCTTCACCACCTCGGCGATGTTGACCTTGCCCTGCAGTTCGGAAGGCTTGCGGCTGAAGTACTCCGGCGCGATCTCCTTCAAGGGCAGAAAGCCGTGGCGGTCGGCGCCGAAATCGACGAAGGCCGCTTCGAGACTGGGCTCGACGCGGGTGATGCGGGCTTTATAGATGCTGGACTTCTTCTGTTCGCGGGCACGGGATTCGATGTCGAGATCGAAGAGTTTCTGACCATCGACAAGCGCAACCCGGAGTTCTTCCGATTGGGTCGCATTGATGAGCATGCGTTTCATTAATGGCACTCGCCTGGTGAGCGCGTGCAGCAAGCTGTGGCAGCTTGGATCAGGCCACCATCGGAAGCCGACCGGGGTCGGCTGTCTGACGGTGCGCGGAGGCTGACGGCGGCCAGGAGCCGCACGTCAGATCAGCATCGGAAATCGCCGCGCCCTGCAGGGCGGTGATGCCCGATGCATCGGTCCGGAATGCGGCGGTCGGCGCGGGCGCCGCTCGTCGAAATGCTCCTGGCAGCGATGACTGCCGAGGGCAGCTCCCGCAGGACACTGCGCCCTGCCGTCCCTGCGCTAACGCCCGACTGGCGTAACAACTGGCAGGGCCGGGTGGGTTCCGGACGTCTTCCTACACGATCTTTTCTGCTGCCCGGAGAACGGGCGGCAGAACCTCTTCCTGTTCTTTGCATGCCGCATGCCTGGTGCGACAACGCTCATGCTGTCGTCGGACAGGCGGGCGTGGCTCGCCTCGGCCTGTCACCCTGATTGAACATTTCGGTGCGCCCGCGGGAGTCGGCAGGATGGTCCATAAAGGGGTCCCGGCTGCTTCCGCAGCGCCCGGGCCAACGTTGCATCGGTCGCCTCTGCCGGCGGAAGATGTCCGCTCTGGGCTGGCGATGAGAGCTGTCGGCCCGCCACCCGAGTGTAGCAGTTGTGCCCAAGTGACTCAATCGAAAGGAAAAACGAAGTATCAGGGCGAATCCGGGGCCGGCGGCCATGGTGTGCGCATCGTTCGCATCGATTCTGAAGGGGCCGGACAGCGGGTCGACAATCTCCTGCTGCGTGAGCTCAAGGGCGTTCCCCGCAGCCGCGTCTACAGCATGTTGCGCAAGGGAGAAGTGCGCGTAAATGGCGGCCGCATCCGTGCCGGTCACCGCCTCGACGCCGGCGATGAAGTACGCCTGCCGCCCTGGCGCGGGCCGGAGGGTGGCGGGACACCGCCGGCGCCTTCCGCGTCCTTGACGGGACGGCTGCTGGCCGGAATTCTCCATGACGACGGCGACCTGCTGGTCATGGACAAGCCGGCGGGGCTGGCGGTGCACGGTGGCAGCGGCATCCACGTGGGATTGGTGGAGGCGCTGCGCCAACTGCGCCCTGACTTCGCCAAGCTGGAACTCGTCCACCGCATCGACCGTGACACCTCCGGTGTGGTGCTGCTGGCGAAGCGCCGTTCGGTGCTGCGCGCGCTGCACCGGGTTCTGCGCGAGCGGCTGGCGCAGAAGCGGTATCTGGCTCTGGTGGAAGGCGAGTGGCCGACACATCTGCAGCAGCTCGACGCCCCGCTGGAGCGTTACCTGGCCGCCAACGGCGAACGCTTCGTCCGCGTATCCGCCGCCGGCAAGCCGTCGACGACCCGTGTGCGGGTGGTGCGACGGCTGGCTGCAGCCACCCTCGTCGAGGCCGCGCCGGAGACGGGCCGGACCCATCAGATCCGGGTTCATCTCGCAGCGGCAGGGCACCCCATTCTCGGCGACCCCAAGTACGCGGATTCAGCAGCCCTCGCCCGGCACGCCACGATGGGGGTGACGCGCCTGTGTCTGCATGCGGCCGCCATCGAAGTACCGGACTGGAGCGGAGCAGGGGTGCCGCGCTCCTTCGAAGCGCCGCTGCCGGAGGATATGGCATCCCTCATCGCAAGCCTGGCCGCAATGGGACAGTGAGCGTTTAGAGCAACCGATGGTTGGATTGGGGGTTGCTTCGGGATCGGTATCGGTATCGGTATCGAAATCGATCTGTTGATCTCCATAAGGTACGGGGCTTTATTTGGTGTCCAAGCGTCTTGTTTTCTCGATCCCGATAGCGAACCCGATCCCGATAGCGAACCCGATCCCGATAGCGAACCCGATAGCGATCCCGATCCCGATCCCGATACCGATAGCGATCCCGATCCCGATACCGATAGCGATTTGGATGATCCGAGCGCATTGCGCACTAGGGCAGGCGCACCCCGAAGTCCGCCAGCAGGTCCACCAGAGCCATGAGCGGCAGGCCGACGATGCTGTTGGGGTCGCGGCCGTGGAATGACTCGAACAGGACGATGCCGAAACCTTCAGCATAGAAGCTGCCAGCTGCGTCCAGGGGCTGCTCGACGGCCAGGTAGCGGCGGATGGCGGCGGCGTCGAGTTTACGGAATCTCACCTCGTGGCTGTCCACCACGGTGCGACGGCGTCCGCCGCGACAATCCACCACGCACAGTCCTGTGTGCAGCAGCAGTGAGCGTCCTGACAGCGCGGCTAGCTGAGCGGCGGCTGTCTCGATGTTGCGGGGTTTGCCCAGGGCCTCGCCGTCACGGTCGGCGACCTGGTCTGAGCCGATGACGAACTGGGCAATGCCGGCGTGGCGGGCGGCCACGGCCTGAGCCTTGGCCTCGGCCAGCCGCGCGGCAAGGGCCTTGGGCGTCTCGCCGGCAAGAGGGGATTCATCCACTTCCGGCGCTTCGACGGTGAACGGCAGCTGCAGGCGTTCGAGGAGGGCCCGCCGATAGGGTGAGGTGGAGGCCAGAATCAGCATGGGTCTGCCCGCTGCTGCGCCGGCAGCCTGCCGGCGGGTGCTGCGAGCTTGCGTCCGAGGTCGGTCATGGCTTTAAGTCGTTGATTCCCAATCGGACATGGACCCGTTCAAGGGCAGCAATAGGCTTTGACAGGGCAGGGGGGCATCCCTATGATTGCGCGCCTGCCGCGACCCGGACCCTCGGCGTCTGCGCCTTCGGCCCTGGCGGGCCGGACTTTGACGCAGCGTGAGGCATCAGGGCAAGCGAGATCGTCATGTCATTTTCGCCCTATCAGCTGGCGCGGGAACGCCGGGAACTGCAGCTCGAGGTCAGCCTCGCTGAGTTGCCGCGCTTCGCAGCCCTGCTGGCCGCTGATGGTGATGCCGTGGCGGTCACTGTTCGCTTCGAACGGGACGGACAGGGACGATGCCGCATGCTCGGGCGCCTCGCGACCCGGCAGCGCATGCGCTGTGCGAACTGCCTGGAGGTGGAAGCGTTCGAGCTCGACGTGGACGTCGATGCCTGCATCCTCTCTTCGGAGGAGGCCGCGAAGGACATGGTCGGCGAGGTCGATCCGTTGATCCTGGAGGGAAAAACGGCGTCGGCTGCAGAACTGTTCGAGGACGATCTGTTGCTGGCCCTGCCGGAGCGGCCGTGCCGGGGGCGTGAGGATTGTCCCAATCGGCCGCCGGAAGTGGCAGAAGCACTGCCTGCCAGCGAGCGACGCAATCCGTTCGCTGCCCTGGCAGAGTTGAAAGAGGATGGGTCCCGCTCGCGGGATGGGTCCTGAAAGGTTGACTGCCGCAGCGCAGGTCGTGGTGCACCCGACCGCGCGGCGACGGTCTTGCAGGTCGAACTGAAGCATGCCGGCCGGCCAATCATTGCGCAGGCAGGTCCGGTAACATTAGCCCAACGACAACCGATGCCATTGCCAGCATCGCCAGGAGACGCCAGCCATGGCCGTGCAACAGAACAAGAAGACCCGGTCGCGTCGCGACATGCGCCGCTCCCACGACAGTCTGTCCGGTCCGACCCTGTCGGTGGACCCGACCACCGGTGAGACCCATCGCCGGCATCATGTGTCCGCCGATGGCTTCTATCGCGGTCGCAAGGTCGCTCCTGCCCAGGACGACTGAATCCACCGCCGAGTTTCGGATCGAGAGGCGTGAACGTCCGTCAAAGCGGCGACGCGGGACCGTTTTCGAGCGATCAGAGCGTCTTGATGGTTGCGAGGGAGTAGGGCCATGGGTAAGGCCACAGGGATGATGTTTCCCGGACAGGGCTCGCAGACCGTGGGTATGCTGGCCAATCTGGCTGCGGAGCATGGGGCCATCGGTACCACCTTTGCAGAAGCCTCCGCGGCGCTGGGCGATGACCTTTGGGCGCTGGTCCAGGGTGGTCCCGCCGAGGATCTCGACCGCACCGAGAACACCCAGCCTGCGCTGCTGACGGCCAGCGTCGCGCTTTGGCGCGCGTGGCTGGCCGCATCCGGCCCGATGCCCGCTGTCGCGGCCGGTCACAGCCTGGGCGAGTATTCGGCGCTGGTGGCCGCAGAGGCCATGAGCCTGGCGGATGCAGTGGTGCTGGTGCGGGAGCGCGGACGACTGATGCAGGATGCCGTGCCCGCGGGCAAGGGTGCCATGGCGGCCATCCTCGGGCTCGATGCGGAGCAGGTGGAACAGTGCTGCAGGCAGGCGGCTGAAGACGGCGTCGTGGCTCCGGCCAACTACAATGCCCCCGGGCAGGTGGTCATTGCCGGGGATGCGGCCGCAGTGGAACGGGCCATCGTGGCTTGTAAGGGAGCGGGCGCCAAGCGTGCCATGGCCCTGTCGGTGAGCGTGCCCTCCCACTGCCAGCTCATGACGCCGGCAGCAGAGCGCTTCGCAGCGCAGCTGGAATCGGTGGCCATCGGCGAACCTAAATTCCCCATCATCCAGAACCTCGATGCCCAGGCGAGCACCGATGCCGACGGGATTCGCCGACGTCTGCTGGCGCAGCTGCATTCTCCGGTCCGCTGGACGGAAAGTGTCGCAGCCATGGGTGCACAGGGCGTGGGACTGCTCGTGGAGTGTGGTCCTGGCAAGGTGCTCTGTGGGCTGGTCAAACGTATCAACCGGGAAATCGAAGCTGTCGGTCTCGGCGACGCCGCGGGTTTTGCGGCCGCGCTGGAGAAGGCCAGGGAGGTCTCGGCGTGAGTGAAGCCATCACGGCCCTGGTCACCGGGGCGAGCCGCGGGATTGGCGCAGCCATTGCCGATGCCCTGGTGGAGGCCGGTTACCGGGTGGCGGGTACGGCCACCTCCGAGGCCGGCGCCGCCGCCATTGGCAGCCGCCTCGGCAGTGCCGGTGCGGGATTCGTTCTCGATGTGGCCGATGACGTCTCGGTGGAGCAGGCCCATGCCGCCATCGTGGCGCAACTGGGGGATCCGCTGGTGCTGGTGAACAACGCCGGCGTGACCCGGGACAATCTGCTGCTGCGGATGAAGCCCGAGGAGTGGGACACCGTGGTCCAGACCAATGTGGGCGGCCTGTACCGGTTGTGCCGCCGCATGGTCCGGCCGATGATGAAGGCCAGATTCGGGCGCATCATCAGCTTGAGTTCGGTCATTGCTCGCATGGGTAATGCGGGGCAGACGAACTATGCGGCATCAAAGGGGGCCGTCGAGGCGTTCACCCGCTCCCTGGCCCAGGAGATCGGTTCCCGGGGCATCACGGTCAACGCGGTGGCGCCCGGGTTCATCGAGACGGAAATGACGGCTGCGATCCCCGAGGCCCAGCGCCATGCGCTGCTGGCCAATGTGGCGGTCGGACGGCTCGGCAGTGCAGCAGAGGTGGCGTCCGTGGTGCGCTTCCTCGCATCCGAAGGAGCCGGGTACATCACCGGTGAAACGATCCACGTGAATGGCGGTTTGTACTGCGCCTGAAAGACTCGTGTCGTCGACCTCCACGGAGGCGGCGCGGTTGCTTGCTGGTGCGGGAATCGTTCGCATACACTACGCGGCGCCTGAGGGCGCCCTCGAGATGACGGGAGTTAGGGTTCGATGAGCAGCGTTGAAGAACGGGTCAAGAAACTGATCTGCGAGCAGCTCGGCGTGAAAGAAGACGACGTCAAAGACGACGCTTCCTTCGTCGAGGATCTGGGGGCCGACTCCCTCGATACCGTTGAACTGGTGATGGCGCTCGAGGAGGAATTCGAAACTGAGATTCCCGACGAGGAAGCCGAGAAAATCACCACGGTGCGGGAAGCCATCGACTACGTCCTCGCCCATCAGTGAGGTTCGAGCCGGGTCCTTCGATGCCACTGTTCGTCGGCCCGGCGACGGAGTCGCAACCCGCTCGAGGAAGCCGCATCTGCGTCCGCCCTGGCGTTCGCATCATGCGGCTTTCTTGTGCTTGGCCTGTGCTTAAATGACGGCAGGCCGCGCGGCCCTGATCCGGCAACGGGGACGGCCCTGATACGCAATGCACCGTCGTGCCTCGGCGGTGGCAGCTCTGGAGGAAGCCGATGTCCGGCAGAAGAGTCGTGGTAACGGGAATGGGCATGCTCACCCCTGTGGGTCTTGATGTCCCGGAGTCCTGGGACGCGATCCTGGCGGGCAAGAGCGGTGCCGCCACTATCGATGCCTTCGACCCAAGCGATTACAGCGTGCGCTTCAGCGCCAGCGTCAAGAATTTCGACGTCACGAAGTACATGGAGGCCAAGGAAGCCCGGCGGGTGGACGTATTCGTCCAGTTCGGCATGGCGGCAAGCATTCAGGCCATCGAGGATTCCGGACTTAAGGTGGATCCGGCCCGGGCCGACCGTTACGGAGTCTCCATCGGCTCCGGGATCGGCGGCATCATCACCATCGAGAATACCCGGGACATTCTCACCAAGAGCGGTCCCCGGCGGGTTTCGCCGTTCTTCGTGCCGGGCAGCGTGATCAACATGATCGCCGGCAACATCTCCATCCGCTATGGCATGAAAGGCCCGAACCTGGCCATCGTCACGGCCTGTACCACGGGTACCCACAACATCGGTCTGGCGGGTCGCCTGATCCGGGACGGCGATGTGGATGTCATGGTTGCCGGGGGGGCCGAGATGGCCACCTCACCGGTGGCGCTGGCAGCCTTTTCGTCCATGAAGGCGCTGTCCCAGCGCAATGACGATCCTGCGGCCGCGTCGCGGCCCTGGGACCGTGGCCGGGACGGTTTCGTCCTCGGTGACGGGGCGGGCGTGCTGGTGCTCGAAGAGTACGAGCATGCCAAGGCGCGGGGCGCGAAGATCTATGCCGAACTGGCCGGCTTTGGCATGAGCGGAGATGCCCACCACATCACCAGTCCGCCAGAGGACGGGGCCGGTGCCGTGGCGTCCATGCGCAACGCGCTGCGCAATGCTGGCATGGATCCCTCGGACATCCACTACATCAACGCCCACGGCACCTCGACCTCGGCCGGCGACGTGGCCGAGACCCGGGCCATCAAGACGGTGTTCGGTGCCGATACCCGCATCGCGGTGAGTTCCACCAAATCCATGATCGGGCATCTGCTCGGTGCTGCCGGTTCCGTGGAAGCGATCTTCAGCGTGCTGGCCATTCGTGATGGCGTCGCGCCGCCGACCATCAATCTCGACGATCCGGATGACGAGTGCGATCTCGATTACGTGCCGCATGAAGCTCGGCAGATGCCGATCAGGGGCGCTCTCAGCAACTCCTTCGGATTTGGTGGCACCAACGGTACGCTGATCTTCCGCCGCGTCGACTGAGGCGGCCTGATGGCCGTCCCATCGCCGCAGGTCCTCGTGGACGGTGTTGCCGAGGGCGGTATCCCTGCCCATGACCGCGGGTTTGCCTACGGCGATGGTGTGTTTCGCACCATCCGCGTGGATCAGGGCCGACTCTGGCTCTGGCCCGACCATCTTGCCAAGCTCACGAGCGATGCCCGTAAGCTCGGACTGCCGCTGCAGGCGGCGGATCATGCCCTGCTCGAGAACGAAGCCCGGCAGCTGACCGACCGGGCATCCGGCACCCTGCGGCTGGTGCTGACCCGGGGCAGTGGACCCCGCGGCGACCGGCCGCCCCGGCCGGCTGCGCTGCGAAGGGTGCTGCTGTTCTACCCTGGAGCAACACCAGTCATACCTTCGGCGGTCCGCAGCCTGCGCCTGTGCCGCACGCGGCTGCCGCGGCTGCCGGAGCTGGCGGGCGTCAAACACTTGAACCGCCTGCCCCAGGTCCTGGCCCGACAGGAATGGCCCGGCCCAGAGCCTGATGAAGGCTTGCTGCTCGATGCCGACGACAGCATCGTCTGCGGCACCATGAGCAACCTGTTTCTGCGCCATGGCAACCGCATTCTGACGCCACCGTTGGAGCACTCCGGCGTCGCCGGCGTCGTCCGCGAACGCCTGCTCACTGGTAGGATTCCGGGCATGGAGATCTTGAAGACGACGGTGACCACCGCGCAAATCGGCGTCGACACGCTGCTGGCCGCTGATGAAGTCTGGCTCACCAACGCCGTGGTAGGCATCTGGCCGGTGGCCAGCCTCAAGGACAGCGAAGGTCGAGAGCTGGCAGGCTGGGAGGCGCCCGGCCCCGTGACCACAGCGCTGGCAGTCGGCCTCGTCCGGCTGCTGGAGTCAGCATGATTCGTGCTCTGGTGATCGCGGTGATCGGCGGGCTGCTGGCGCTGGCTGCTGCGGTCAGCTTCTGGGCCTGGACCCTCACCCAACCGCTTCCCATCGGCGAGGCCCGCATCGTCGAGGTGGAGCGGGGGGCATCCCTGGCGCGGACCCTCGCCACCCTGCAGGCGGAGGGGATCGTCGAACGTCCGGACCTGCTGAGGCACTGGGCCCGCCTCAGTGGCCAAGCCGCAGCGATTCAGGCCGGCGAATACCGTCTCGAGCCCGGCATGACAGCGCTGTCCATGCTCGATCACTTCGTGGCCGGCCGGGTCATGCGGCGTCATTTCACCGTCATCGAGGGCTGGCGCTTCAGTGACCTGCGGCGGGCCCTGGCTACCGCGCCCCGATTGCGCCCAGACACGGCGGAACTCACGGATGCTGAGATCATGGCCCGCTTGGGGCGCGACGACCTTGCGCCGGAGGGTCGGTTCTTCCCTGATACCTATGACTACCTGGCCGGGCAGTCGGATCTCGTCATCCTGCGCCGGGCCATGGCGCGCATGGACGAGATCCTCGCCAGGGAATGGCAGGGACGAAGCTTCGGACTGCCCTACGAGACGCCTGACGAGGCGCTGATCATGGCGTCGGTGGTGGAGAAGGAAACGGGCCTGCCGTCGGATCGCGCCAAGGTGGCCGCGGTCTTCGTCCGTCGGCTCGAGCGAGGCATGCGTCTGCAGACCGATCCGACGGTGATCTACGGCCTCGGTGAAGACTTTCGGGGTCCCCTTACCCGGGCGGATCTGCGCAGCGATACACCCTGGAATACCTACGTGCATCACGGCCTGCCGCCGACGCCCATCGCCATGCCCGGTCTGGCATCGATTCAGGCTGCGCTGCATCCGGTCGAGACCGACGCCCTCTACTTCGTGGCCCGGGGCGACGGCAGCTCCCAGTTCTCAGCCACGCTGGAGGAACACAATGCCGCCGTGTGGCGGTATCTGCGCGGTGGCCGGGATCGTGAGCGGGAGGCGCCGTGATGGCAGGCCCAGGGGCGAAGGCAAGTGATCGTGGCCGTTTCATCACCGTGGAAGGCAGTGAAGGTGCTGGGAAGAGCACCCACGTCGCCTCACTCGTCGCTCATCTGAAGGAGCAGGGCATCGACGTGTTGAGTACCCGTGAGCCCGGTGGAACGCCCCTGGCTGAGGACATTCGCGCGCTGCTGCTGGCACGCCGGGAGGAACCGCTCGATGGGCTTGCGGAACTGCTGCTGATGTTCGCCGGCCGGGCCCAGCATCTGGCTCAGGTCATTCGCCCGGCCCTGGCTGCCGGGCGCTGGGTGGTCTGTGATCGCTTCACGGATGCCAGCTTTGCCTACCAGGGTGCCGGCCGCGCCATGGGCATGGAGAAGGTGGCGACGCTGGCGAAGCTGGTCCACGGCGATCTCGCGCCGGATCTCACCCTGTATCTGGACCTGCCCCGAGAAGTGGGTCTGGCCCGGGCGCGGAGCCGGGGTGAATTGGATCGCTTCGAGGTGGAGAACGACCTCTTTTTCGATCGGGTGCGGCGAGGCTATCTGGAGCTGGCAGCGGCCGAACCGGAGCGCATCCGAACGGTGGATGCATCCGGCGACCTCGATGAGGTGCGGGTCGGTGTCATCGCGGTGGTCGATGCCTTCCTGGTCAGAACCTCGGGGCAGGGCGGCCGATGAGTGCGCCCTGGGTCCCGGTCTGGCTGCATCCCGTCTGGGAGCGTCTGGCTCATGCCGAAGCCAGCGGCCGGCTGCCCCATGCCATTCTGCTCGATGGACCGCCGGGCTGGGGCAAGCGCTTCCTGGCACGGCAGTTGGCCCGGTCCCTGACCCACCTGCCACCCCGGGATCCGGCCACCATGCTGTTCGGGGAGGATGCCAGCGACGGCGATCTGCTTGCTCATCGGGATGTGCGCATTGTGGCTCGCGGGGTGGCGGACAGCGGACGTCTCAGGCGGCAGATCCTCATTGAGCAGGTGCGGGAACTCGGTGAGTTCCTGGTGCGCACGGCGGGCTCCGGCGGCCGCCGCATTGCCATCGTCGAGCTGGCCGAGGACCTCAACGTCAATGCGGCCAACGCCCTGCTGAAGCGGCTGGAGGAGCCTGGCTCTGGTTGTCATCTGATTCTGGTGAGTCATCGCATCAGCGAGGTGCTGCCGACCATCCGCAGTCGTTGTCAGCGGCTGGCCGTGGCGCCCGGCAGCCGGGATGCTGCCCGTGCCTGGCTCGGCCAGCAGCTGCCGGGGGAGGTCGATGCCGGGCGCATGCTGCAGCTGGTGGGCGGCGCTCCGCTGCTGGCTCGTGAGCGGGCCGACAGCGAGCTGCCGCTGCTGGCCGATGCGGTGGATGCTTTTTTGTCTGGTGCCCCCGCCGATGCGCTCATCAAGGACGACCGCGATCGCGCTGATCTGGTTCTGGAACTGCTCTACCGGGCCGTCGCCCGAAACGTGCGAGCCGAAGCTCAGCAACCGCCGGCCCGAGCGCTGCATTTTCTCGAACGTATCAGCCGCGCCCGCCGCCTGCTCGGTTCCCAATCCAATCCCAACGTCACCCTGCTGCTCGAGGACCTGCTGCTCGGCAGCGCTCACCTCGCAGGCGGCGCGGAAGCAAAAGCAGGGCGCTGAGAGGACATCGATCGAGGTCATCACAGGCCATTCCTGATCATCCCACGTCATCAGCGTCACGGTGGTCGCAGATTCACCACCCACGACTTGCCGGGACACAGACCTCGGTGGCGTGGTCGGCAACGCCGATGTCAGGCTTGCTTCGGAACTGCGCCTTCGACATGATATAGCTAGCTATATCATTGAGTATGGGTAGCAGTATGAAGACGACGATCGACATCTCAGATCCACTTCTGGATGCCGCGCGGGAGGCGGCACGACGTCGGGACACGACGTTGAAAGCGCTCATGGAGGAGGGTCTGCGCCGGGTCATTGCTGACGAGCAGACGCAGCCATTCGAACTGCGGAAGTGCAGCTTCAAGGGCCGGGGTCTGCGCGCCGAACTCGAGGAGGCGCCCTGGGACCGCTTGAGGGAACTGGCCTACGAGGGGCGCGGCGGATGATTGCCGTGGACACCAACGTCCTCGTCTACGCCCATCGTGAGGACAGCCCTTTCCACGAGTCCGCCTTCATTTCCCTCCGGGATCTGGCAGAAGGGCAGGCTGCCTGGTCCATCCCCTGGCCCTGTCTGCACGAGTTTTTCGCGATCGTGACCCACCCCCGGATCTACAATCCACCGACGCCGGTGGCCGCGGCCCTGGATCAGATCGAGGCATGGCTCGAATCTCCCTCGCTGGTCCCGCTCGCCGAGTCGCAACGCCACTGGGCGACGCTCAGGGCACTGATCGACTCCGGTCGGATCACGGGGCCTCGGGTGCACGATGCTCGCATTGCTGCCCTCTGCCAGCAGCACGGCGTGCGTGAATTGTGGTCGGCGGATCGGGACTTTACGCGGTTCCCGGACCTGTCGGTGTCCAATCCCTGCGTCGGCTGACGCGCGATAAAGTCAGACTCATCAGTTCCTCTGAGCCGGAATTCGCGCAGCCATGGTGTCGGGACTTCAGGTGGCCCGGGTCGTGTCGTGGCTGCGCTGGACGTGCTGTCGGCAGGAGACTCAACGCCGATTCGTGATACAGATGTCGTCGGGGAAGCAATGGAGTGAGGGGAGCATGACCACCATGACCCGAGACGAGGCGCTCGAAAGACTCACCGGCCCCGGTGAGACCTACGAGTTGGCCAGCCGGAAGATCAATGACCGCAAGCTGAAGGTCTTCGTGAACGCGCCGCCGTCCTTGCGCGAACTGTTTGCCGAAGCGGCCTCAGACGCCGCCTTCCTGGTCTACGAAGACGAGCGGCTGTCCTTCGCCGAGACTCAGCGGCAGGCGGCGCGCCTCGCCCACCTCATGATCGAGCACTACGGCATCAGTAAGGGCGATCGGGTGGCCATCTCCATGCGCAACTACCCGGAGTGGGTGCTGGCGTTCATGGCCACCACCTCCATCGGTGCCATTGCGGTGGCCATGAATGCCCTGTGGTCCAGCGAGGAGATGCACTACGGCCTGTCGGATTGCGGTGCCCGCATGCTGTTCGCCGATCAGGAGCGCCTCGATCGGCTGGCGCAGTGTCCGCCGCTGCCGGATCTGGACGTCATCGCCGTACGCCCGTCGCGGCTGCCGGCCGGCATCCCGGATCTTGCCGCGTTGCTGGCCGTGGCCCGCGAATCGGAAATGCCCGACGTGGCCGTCGACCCGGACGATCCCGCCACCATTTTCTATACGTCGGGATCCACCGGCCATCCCAAGGGCGTGGTATCGACCCACCGCAACATCCTCACTGCCCTGATGTCCTGGGAACTCGATGTGGCGGCGAATGCCCTGGCCACCGGCGTCACCGCAGCACCGCTGGCACAGCAACCCGCATCCCTGCTCGCCGTGCCGCTGTTCCACGCCACCGGTTCCCACGCGGTCTATCTGCAGTCTTACCGGGCCCAGCGCAAGATGGTCTCCATGTACCGCTGGGACCCTGAACAGGCTGCCGCGCTGATCGAGAGGGAGCGCATCACCTCCGTCACGGCGCCGGCCGCCATGACTGGCGACCTGATCCGGGTCGCGCGCGTCACCGGCCATGATCTCAGCTCCCTGCTCACCGTCGGCGGCGGCGGTGCGCCACGGGCGCCGGAGCAGGTGCGGCAGATCGAATCGGCCTTCCATAAGGCCCTGCCCAACACCGGCTGGGGCATGACGGAGACCAATGCCATCGGTACCGGCATCGGCGGTCTCGACTATCTCGCCCACCCGGCCAGTTCCGGGCGCTGCTCCGCGGTATTGGAACTGCGGGTGGTGGACGAGCAGGGCAGGGTGCTGCCTGCCGGTGAACGCGGAGAGCTTCTGATCCGTGGAACCTCCATGTTCCAGGGCTACTGGAACCGACCGGAGGTGAACGCGGAAGTGTTCGTCGACGGCGACTGGTTCCGCACCGGTGACGTCGCCTATCTGGACGCTGAGGGCTATCTCTACATCGTCGACCGCATCAAGGACCTGATCATCCGCGGGGGCGAGAACATCGGCTGCGGGCAGGTGGAAGCGGCGCTGCTGATGCATCCGGACGTCCATGAAGCCGCCGTCTATGCGGTCCCGGATGAACGGCTCGGAGAAGAGGTGGGCGCCACCGTCTACGGCAGCGAGGATCTGGACGTGGACGCCCTGCGGGCCTTCCTGCACGAACATCTGGCCCGCTTCGAGGTTCCGCGGTACATCCAGCTGTCATCAGCGCCGCTGCCACGAACGGCATCAGGCAAGATTTTCAAGCGGCAGCTCCGTGATGGGGTGGCAGCGTCCCGGCCGCCCGCTGCTGCGGACGCATGATGCCTGGCAGGGGCTGGGCAGGGGAGCCGGGACGGGCGTACCACAGCTGTGGTGGATGGGGCGAGTGGGCTGGATAATCCCGCGGCGGGCGCGCTAGACTTCTGTGCTGGGCGAGGCATCGTAGCCCTACGATGGCCTTGCTGCCTCGTCATCGGGGCAAGCGAATGGAACGACACATGGCTGCACGCAGAGGTACACGCAACGGCATCTTGTCCCTGGCCATCAAGGACAAGGCTGTACTCTATGCGGCCTACATGCCCTTCGTGAAGAACGGTGGCCTGTTCATCCCCACCAACAAGGACTACGACCTCGGCGACGAGGTCTTCATGCTGCTCAATCTCATGGATGAGCCCGAGAAGATTCCCGTTGCCGGCCGCGTGATCTGGGTCACGCCCAAGGGGGCCCAGGGCAATCGTGCTGCAGGCATCGGGGTACAGTTCAATGATCAGGACGATCAGGCCCGGGCCAAGATCGAGACCTATCTGGCAGGCTCGCTGACGTCGGATCGCCCCACGCATACCATGTGAGCGTGTGGGCCTCGCTGCAGGTCCTGGTGCAACCCCTTCGTTTTTCGCTTTGGCTGCCTCAGTTCGCCGCTTCAGGGGTGACTTTGGGGTCGGACCAACTCAATCCGAATTGACCCGCTGACAGCTGCCGGGCATGCTCGAACATCACGGGTATTCGCTGTCGAGCCGATTCTTCATGAGAAAACGTCTTTCGATTCTGTCGCTCGTCGCTGGCGCCGGCCTGCTTTTCGGTGTCGCGCATGCTGGTAGCGATGATCACTCGCGGGCATCGGTCAGTTTCGTTGACCGTGATGGCAGCGACGTGGGCACTGGTGTGCTCATCGACGGTCCTCATGGGGTGCTCATCGATCTCGATCTCCATGGCCTGCCGCCCGGGCGTCGGGCCATTCACGTGCACGGCGTCGGCACTTGCGACGACCCTGACGAGGGTTTCGTGGCCTCGGGCGGTCACCTGAACCCGGAAGGGCGCAAGCATGGCCTGATGAATGCCGACGGGCCCGACAACGGCGATCTTCCGAACCTCATCGTGCGCGAAGATGGCACGGTGCAGGTGGAGTTGTTCACGCAGCTCGCTTCGCTGCGCGGCGCGCCAGGCCGTCCGGCCATGCTCGACTACGATGGCGCCGCGCTGGTGATCCATGAGCAGCGCGATGACCATTACAGCCAGCCCATCGGCGGCGCCGGTCCGCGCATTGCCTGTGGCGTGATCCTAGCCGACGAGTGATCGCCCGCATCGCACTTGGCGTTGTTGTTTTTTCCGCTTGCGTCATCGCCACCGCTGCGCTGCAGGGGCAGAGCGCCATTGATGTCATGGCGCTCGAGGACGACGGTGTAGGCCCTATGCGGCTTGGCCGTGACTTCGACGAGGCGGAGCGTCTGGCATTTCGTCTGGCACGTGAGTCGGCTTTCTCCGGAATGGGCTGCGCCGGCTTTGCCGAGATCCGCTATCTCGGGACGCTCGGCGAGCATCCTGTCGCGGTCATGGCCATGACCGGCAGCGACCGCATCGAGGCCGTCGAGATCACCCTGCAGCAGCCGACAGCTGCCCATACTCACGAGGACTGCCTCAGACTCCGCGACCGTTTCGCCGAGCCCTTCCTAGACCGATACGGCACCTTCGACGCGAGCTGGCAGGTCAACAAGCCCGTATCCAAGGAGACGCTGGCCCGAACTGGCCCGGTTCTGATCGAGGCCCGCTGGTTTCATAGCGGAAGCGACTGCTACATCAGCGCCCGCTTCGGCGAGTATGGGACCAGGTAGCAAGATCGAGTCATTCCCTACACGCGTGGCTGCCCCCGATGCGGTGCGGATCCGGCCTGAACTGTGGTGCAGGGCGGCTGTAGGCGCACGCTCGCCGTCTTTCACGAGGCCAAAGCAGGCAGCCCCATTATCTTTCGCGCCCAAGCACGGAGTTGCCAGACTTTCGCTGCCGGTCTGCGGCGCGAGGCGTCGATGGTGGATCGGTTACCCACGGTGCACCGGGGCCACGCGAAGCTGAGCAGATAGCCACCTGTTTCCCCGCGACTGAACGTGTTTTCGCTACTGGTTGTTTTTTCGCTCGATGGGTCGCAGATTTTTCAGCGTTGAGCAAGCCTTTGGGAGGAAGATCTGTCCTGCCGCAAGATCTTTTCGGGGATGGCTGGCCCGGCGGCACGACGATGACGATCAAGCCATCGAATCTGCCTGAAGTCCGAGCACGATGCTCCTGCGAGGCTTCCTGGTCGTTGTCGAGCGTGACCACCGCTTGCACTTCGGTTGATGCGTCCAGGTGAAGCTCGCCTATGTGGCAGGGACATACCAGTCGGGGGGATACACGATGATCAGAACGGTACGAGGTTTATTGCTAGCCCGCATATCTCACCGATGCGCGAAGCGAGGGCGTGGAGATGCCGGGAAAGACAAGGCGCGCGACAGGCCGGGCGCGCAGGCGTACTCGACAGTACGTCGAGCACCCGGGCCGAGCGCAACGATGGATTTACCGGT
>JAFIFJ010000151.1 GCA_020832085.1 Gammaproteobacteria bacterium
GCCTGCCACCCTAGAATACGCCGGCTTTGCGAACCCAGCACTCGGGAGAATCCCAGCGATGACCTTCGTAGTCGGCGAGAACTGCATCAAGTGTAAGCATACGGATTGCGTGGAAGTCTGCCCCGTGGACTGCTTCTACGAGGGCCCGAACTTCCTGGTGATCCATCCGGATGAGTGCATCGATTGCGCGCTGTGCGAGCCGGAGTGCCCGGCCAATGCCATCTTCTCCGAGGATGAGCTGCCGGAGGATCAGGCTGATTTCCTCGAGCTGAACCGCGAACTGGCGGAAATCTGGCCCAATCTCACCGAGAAGAAGGATCCGCTGCCGGACGCCGAGGAGTGGGACGGGGTACCCGGCAAGCGCGCCCACCTCGAGCGCTGAAGCCCTTCCCGAGTCCTGCCGTCATCGGCGCGGCAGGATACTGGCCGGATCCACGGGATTGCCGTGGCGCCTGATCTCGAAATGGACCAGGCGCTGGTGATCGGCACTGCCCTCCACCACCGCCAGGCGATCTCCACGTCTCACGCGCTGCCCCTCACGGACCAGTGATGGACTGTTGTGGGCGTAGGCCGACAGCCAGGTGTCATCGTGCTTGACGATCACCAGCTGCCCGAAGCCCCGCAGACCGCTGCCGGCATAGACCACTTCTCCCGGGGCCGAGGCCGCTACCGTCGCCCCTTCCCGGGCACGAATGTCGAGGCCCTTGTTGGCGCGCGCGCCGCTGGCCACGAATCCGCGCACCACCTCCCCTTCCACCGGCCAGGCCCAGTTCAGGTCGGCAGCGGGAACGGCTGGCGGTCGCGGGGCCTGGGTCGCCGCGGGTCGGGTTGCCGGAGCCGGTGCCGAGGCAACTGCCCCCGGCGACGATGATGAGGTGCCCGCCGTGGATGACGTCCCTGCGGTACTGGCTGTCGTGCGGGGCGCAGGGCCTGCGCTCAAGTCGATGCGATCTCCAGGGCGAATGAGGTAAGGCGCGGCAATGCCGTTGCGGGCAGCCAGTTGGCGCCAGTCCCGACCATAGCGCCAGGCAATGGAATACAGGGTGTCGCCCCGCTGAACCTCATGAAATCCCGTGCGCGGGACGTCGGAACTGCCGCGATCCCCCACCGGTGCCGGCCCGGTGGAGCCACAGCCGACGAGCAGCAGCAATAGCAGGACCGTGGCCAATCGCAGCTGATAAAGCCGGTAGAGTATTGATTCGGCAAGGCGCGAGGGGGGCCGACCGCGGGGGGGGGGCAAGGCTGCGGCGTGCAAGCAAGCGCGCCCAATGCTGTGTGCTGCGACGCCCGAATGCTCCGCGCGCGACAGCAACAACCACGTTGCTGGACCGCTAAAGAAACCGGTGTCTCGCTCGGCCGCGCGGTCAGACTCGCCGCGAGGATCGACTGGCCAGATCCAGCAGCAGCACCACGGCCATACCGGAGAGCGCCGCGAGGATCGCGCTGAGTAGCAAGGCGTCATCGCCGTAATAGTCCTCGAAGTGCCAGGGCAGGAGCGGACGCCCCCGCAGCGTCACCGCCCCACCATCCGAATCCAGGTAGTAGCTCTGAATCTGCTGCCAAGGCCACAATCTTTGCAGTGATCCCGCCATGAAGCCACAAAGCAGCGCCAGCGTGGCGCCGTAAAAGTGGCGCAGCAACCATGTGAGCAGGCGCGAGAACAGCAGCAGGCCGGCAATGCAGCCGGCGCTGAAGATGGCGAGAAAGCTCACATCGAGCTCGCTGATGGCCCGAATGACCCGCTGGTACTGGCCCAGCATCAGCAGCACGAAGCTGCCGGACACCCCGGGCAGAATCCAGGCGCAGATGGCCAGAGCGCCCGATGCCATCGTCAGCCAGACACCATCCGCCGGCGGCAGCCCGCCGAGTTGACTGAGGGTCATGCCCAGAACGAGACCCAGCGCGGCCAGCAGCCAGCGAGTCGAGGTCCAGGGCGCGACGGCCTGGCCGACGAAGACCACCGAAGCGGTGATCAGTCCGAAGAAGAACGACCAGATGAGGATTTCGTGGGCGACGAAGAGCCATTGCACCACCGCAGCCAGCGACACGAGGCTCGACGCCATGCCGAACAACAGCACCAGCACAAAACCGACATTACCCTGCTCCCACAGCGCCCGCCATTGGCGCCGCAGCAGCAACCCCAAGAGCCGATGATCATAGGAGCGGATCGTCAGCAGCAGTTCCTGGTAGATGCCCGTGATGAAGGCAATGGTGCCGCCCGAGACGCCCGGCACCAGCTCCGCGATGCCCATCGCCGCGCCCCGCAGCCACAGCCCTACCCAGCCGCGAAAATCACGTCGGCCCGACTTCGCCGCCACATCTTCAAGCCTGCCTGCCGAGTTTCCACCCGCTTCGTCCCGCGCCTTCAACGCACCATTCCCGACAGCAGCGGCACGAATCGCACACGCTCGAGGACCTCCCGCTCGAAGCCGCTCTCGGTGCGGCGCAGCCGCAGCAGATCCTGCACATCGCCCTCACCCACGGGAATCACCAGTCGACCGTCCACGGCGAGCTGCTCGAGCAGGCCGGGCGGGCCGCGGCGCGGGGGCGCCCCCGCCC
>JAFIFJ010000005.1 GCA_020832085.1 Gammaproteobacteria bacterium
GGATCAGGGGGCGCAGTTCACGGCCAGCGCATTCACCGACGTTCTGAAGGAGCATGGAGTGCAGATCAGCATGGACGGTAAAGGCCGCTGGGTGGACAACGTCTTCGTGGAGCGGCTGTGGCGCAGCGTGAAGTACGAGGACGTCGACCTGAAAGCTTACGAAACGCCGGCCGAACTGCGTGCCGGGCTGGATCGATACTTCCAGTTCTACAACGGCCAGCGCGGGCATGCAGCACTGGACCGACGAACGCCCGATGAAGTCTACTTCGGGACTATGGGCAGCCTGCCGAAGGCCGCCTGACGCCGTGGAGGATTCCACTTATAGGGGTGTCCAGAAAACGGGGTCCATTTCTGACATCAAGGGATGCGATTCGATTGGTTTCGGTTGTGGGTGTAGCGCTGTTGGCAACACTCAATGTCGTTCCCTCATTGACGAGCCATCGCCTCTATTTCCAGAATGCTGGCTTTGCGTGCCTCAAACACCTGATGCAGGGAATTTTGGCTGACTGTGTCCGGCGTGTCGTTAGCTGTATGACTGAAGCCATTGCCACCACCTGCCAGGCCGAATCCGTGATCGGCGACGTCTGCCAATTCGCCAATCAGACCGATCTTCCTGGGCTGAGGCACAGGGTTATGTGCAAATCGTTTCGTTTGATCGGGGGTCAATAGGCGAGTGCATTGCCTGCACTCTGTTTCCACTTTTCGGTATCGACGCCCTTAAACGTTAGCCATAGCGCGAAGGTGAGCTCTCCGATCAAAGAAAAGATCAATATCGGGAACACAACGCCAGACTTGGATAGGACCAGGTCAGTGGTGGATTCGCCGCCTGAAGTGTTGAGCAGGCCGCCCCTAGTCCCGAAGAGGGTGTTAGTTGTCGAGCCTGATTGGACGATATTGGGGCTTCCCGCGATGGGGCCCGTCCGCAAAGCGCAGCCGTTCCAACGGGACGTCGTCGAGCCCCTCTACGAATACCGTTCGTATCTCCCTACGGTCGACGCGCACTGCGACGGCGACTCGCTCGGGTCGCGTCGAGACATGGCCAACTGCTGTGTACGAGCGGTGACGGACACTCCATAGCGGCGTATGGTTATCTAGCACCTCCAGAATTTCTTCCTCAGTGATCCGGCGCTGCACCATGCGGTCACGCGCATACGGCCTGTAGCGCAGGCTGGCATGCGTCGAACGATCGACGGTCTGGGCGAACTCGTAAATCTCGTTCTTCCTGCGGAGAGGCAAGTCCTCGATGCGGCGTAGGACTCGAGAAACGCTAAGTGCGTTGCTGCCGACGCCAGCGCTGAGGACGCCGATAATTGCACCAACGCGATCGAGCGTGTCTAGTTCCTCCCCGGTGAACAGATCCCGCCCGAGCACTGCTTCGTAAACGTCGCGTCCCCAGTTGACCCCCGGGATGAAGCGAGTGGCGATGTCGACGGCACCGATTGCCATGCTGAGCCAGGCCTGCGCTTCAGCGATCTCGCCGGCGGAAAAGCTCGCGCCTGCCTGACCGAACAGGCTATGAGCAACCTCAAGGACATCGCCGCGCCGCCCGGCAAAAGCCCCTCCAGAGGCCAGGTCTCCTTCGAGTTGGGCCACAGCAGCGCGGAAAAAATCCTGGTCATGTCGGAAGGCGCGGACCATGTTGAACAGCGCGTTCTCCGGAACTAGGCGAGGGTCCGCGAGCGCCGCCCGAACTATGCTGCCATCTGGTTCGACGACGGCAATCGTCCCATTTAATTTGCCGGATGCTGTGAAACGCAGCGACGCCGAATCTAGAATTAATTCATCGATTATTTGGTTCCCTGCGCCGCTAGTAGCCTTGGCTGCGAACCGCGCCTCCGCCAGGAGGTCGCGCGAGAGATCAAGCGCATCCTTGTCATCGCCAAGCGCTTCCTCGGCTTTCCAGAGCTCGCGCTGGATCGCGCGTTCGGTAGCGCTCGATCCAGTTACGAAGTTTGCTTCAATCGCAGTGATGCCGCGGATCGGTGGCACTGTATTGGGTAACGACGTCCGGGCAAGCTCGGGCAAGCTCATATCAGCGCCGCCTACGGCGCGCACCAGTTCGGCGACCGCGGCAGGATCCGCGGCTCCGGTCCGGAAAGCTTCGAGCGCGCTGGCGGTCCGAGTGAGCAACGGCGCCGTCGCGGTGCGAAACGCGAGCTCATTGACCAAATCGGCCGAGTCGGCCTTCCTGGCGCGCGTGGTCATCTCGTCAAGTGCGGCGGTGTTGTGGGCAAACCAGCCCGGCGCTGACCGACGTGCTTCGGCAACGCGCTCTCGTGTAGTTCGAATTCGCAGCCAGATGTTCTGACTTGCTTCGTCGATTTTGCTGGAACTCCTGCGACTGTCGTTGGCGAAGCCACCATCGTTGGCGCCCCCAAACACGTCGAATCGCGGCCGCCCAGTATCTCTGAACTCGCTTCCATAGGTCTGGCCTATCCCTGGTCGGCCGCATCCATAGAACTGACCGGTCTTCACCGCTACGCAGAAGCTGGTATCAAATCGGCCTGCGCGCAACTCCGCAGACAGCGCTCCAAGCGGAGCAACGGCACGCTGACGGCTTGTGAAAGGTTGAGTTGCCCCTTCAGCAGGATTGAGCATCACGGGGACTAGATCCTCACGTGATGTCTTCACTGTCGCAAGCACAGGCGCATCGGCAACCTGAACGCTTTTCTGAACGCCATTGGGGAACGCTTGCGGAAAGCTGGGCGATTGCCCTGAAGGACAAGAGCGGCCGGTAGCGCTGGGGCCGCTTGTCGCGACCTCACTCTCCGCAGCTGCGGCATAGGCATCGCTTTGGTCGAGAAGATCATACAGTGGTGCAAAGCCACCCTGAGTTCGTAGAGCATTAAACTGAGCGCGGGCGAATCGCACCCCGTCTAGTTGATCCTCTTCGGCAACAACGCCGACGGTCGAAAGACAGCCCGTGATCACTGGGATTCGTCCAAGCGCGACAGCATTGTTGACCCGCGCTACGTCTGCCGCAACCTCGGAGATCGCAACTTGCTTGCGGATGTCTGCGGGATCGATACCATTCGCCAAGTCACGGCGAATTTGATTGATCTTCGCCACGGTGAGCACGGCGTCTGAGGCTGCAGCTCGTGCGGCATTGGCAGCGAAAAGCGTCCTCCATCGCTCCGCGAGCCCGTCTATCGCACCTTCGGCGCTTGTGCCATGCGGAGCGAAACGGGCGATCTCGGCGCTTTCGAAACGATCTACAAGCACCCATTGCTCTTTCTCGGTGATCAGCTTGGAAGGCAGTATTCTCCCGGCCTCTTGCAGACGTTCGCGCTGCTCATCCCATCTGCGGTTGCATTTGTTGTCCGAGATGACAAGAGCTCCCCCTATGAGCAGCGTTCCGGCGACGACGGCGTAAGGGTGACCAGTCTTAGTTAGAGCGTACCCGACGGTGCTCGCCATGGCCTCCGACTCCGCGCCGCCGGGATCTGTAAACAAGTGACCGCTTTGAGGGCTGCCATCTTCATCAAACACAACCCGGACGCTGACGCTGTAGCGCCCCCCTAGCGTCGGTTCGCTCAATCGACCAGAGTCGAACATGGAGGCCAAAAGAGTTTCCCGCCCGACAGCTCCTAATCCTAGGCGCGCAAACTCCGCGTCATCGGTCGGGTTGCGGAACTGCGAGTTCCGCTGACGGAGTGACTCTATGGCGGCGGCAAGTGCGTGAAGTCTCGTCAGCAACCGCTCAGACATCTGCTCCCGCTGGATGGCTAGCCCGACGTCGGTGCGACTGGACGCGTCTAGCGTAGCGATTTCACGGGCAATAGCAGACAGTTCCTGTTCGAGTTGTGCGACATCGAGGTGGAGTTTTTCGTAGCCCACGAAGCGTTCACTGAACGAGCGCGCTGCATAGTCAACCTCAGCGAGGTTGCGGGACTGGGTACCGGCTTCGCGATTGACCCAGTCGAGCGCCTTGTCGCCGAAATCTGGGTTGCATTCAGAAAAGGCAGGAATACTCAAGGCCAACATGCTTGCGGTGGTCAGCAAGAGAAAGGCGCGCGAGATCATGGATGGGGGTCTGGAAGGCCGAACTGGGCGCGTAGTTTCCGGCCGGTACCGCCCATAGTGGAGTCGTCGATCAGAACTTCGCGACCACTGATGCGTGCGGCCACAGCACGCCGCACGTCTATATCGAGGGCATCGTCAAGTGCACTTGACGGCATGTACTGCCTATACTCAAGCACAAGCGCTTGGTAGGTTTCGATCTTGAGATCAGCGGTCGTAAACAGCGTATTGCGCAGCGCATTGACTGCAACGCCGGTCTCCTCCGCCGCCACGAGCAGCCGAACAAGCTCCTCGCGAATCGTGCGCAAAACTGCGTTATCCCCGTCGCTTAAACTGGCGAGAGCAACGTCAACCTGTGCAATGAGCACCTGAATCTGCGCTGGCGTGTAAGACGCCTGCGCTAGCACTGCTCTTTGGATGTCACGGACCTGAAGATCGATACCAGCGACGACGTCGGCCTGCTGGCGCAGTAGCGCAAGTACGACTGTAGGATAGTTGGCTTGCCATGCTTCCGCGGATAGTGCTGCGATCGTCGACGCGACCGTCTTGTCGGCTGCACGTTCGGCTGCATTGGTGGGCGTCGATCTGCGGAGCGAATGAAGTTGTGCGAGGCGCGCGTAAACCGCCATCCGATTTGCAGTGGACGCATCGGCTGGGAGCGGTACAACATCCTCGCCCACGACTCGTGCAACTTTCGCACCGAACGAGAAGACGCGAGCCTGCACTCGATCCATTTCTAGCTTGATACCTCCTGTGCTGCGATCAAGCACCACGGTTTCGCCTGGCCCGATCACACCGCTCGCGCCATTCTCCTGTGAGTATAGAAAGTTCGCCGACGGGAGCCTTTCGAAGCCGGAGTTAGTTCGTAAGATCAGCCCCCTATCGGTATTGGGATTATGTATCCGAACACCGGGAGAACAGCCGGGGTCCTCAAAGGCAAAGGCGCACGGTTGTATCGCTAGTGAGCCGGTAATTGAGAAGGTAACCTCGCCGAAATGGAGCTGGCTTGGACCGCCTGCTCCGAGGATGCCCGTACTCGTGTGAAGCGTAAGATTGATGGAGCGAATATTGCGCTGGATAAAGTTGAAACCCGTCTCGTCACCATGATCGAAGCGCTGAGACTCAATAAGGTCGTCCAAGAACTTCCGGTTGCCAGCGACCGTCACGCCGTCTCCACAAGTCACCGCCTGCCCTTCGCAGCGGACGTGCCACTTGAAGTCTGCGAAGGGTAGCGTACGGCCGTCACGAAAAGCCTGCCGTAAGGCTTGGATTCCGGTTGGAGTGCGGTTGGAAGGTATGTCTATCAGCGTTGCGCTCAGCAGCCGAACCGCGAAAGCGCTAGCCAAGGCCCGCTCCCCGGCAAATGCGGAGTCGGCGGGCAGCCAAGGTTGGGCAGGCGTGAGCGAAATGGTGGCGCCGGCGCGCAAGAGGATCCGCGCCGCCGGCCAGTTTTTTAACTGTAGCGCAAGTGAGAGTGGTGTGCGCCCGAGCGCGTCGTGCGACTCAAGCATCGCTGAATCAGCTGCGAGACGGCGAAGCTCTTCGAAGCGACTGGCGCGGATCGCCGCGTGGATGCCCGTCGCATTTGCTCCAGCCATGGCGATCGCTTGATTTAGCGCCGTGAGCGTCGTCGCCCTAGCTCCCGCGGTCATGCTCACCGTGTTCCCCTGAGCGTCGGCGGTCGAGAGCGAGAAGCCCGCATCTATCAACGCGGCAATTGCCGCGCGCTGTGGATCGCCGATGCCCGCCCGCAGATTCCCACTCGTATCGTCGGCAATGATCCTGTGGAGCGCTGTGCGACCTCTTGAGTCTGTGGCGTGAACATTGGCGCCCCGTGCGACGAGCAGCTCAACACTTGCGGGCCGGCCTGCCGAGATCGCCGCCTCGATGACTGTGACTTCAGAGGCGGCGGAGAGCGGCAGGCCACGAGAAAGCAGCATTGCGAGAGCAGTTGCGGACGGTGCGCGGATAGCGCCAACTAGAAGTTGGCGCTGCTGCAAGCTGGCTGTAGGAAGCGCGACCCCATTCTCCAGCAACGTCACCGCGAGGTCGGGCGAGTGACTAAGCCGCGAGCTTGATCGTATCAGTAAGCTCGCGGGAAGCGGCCCTGGTGCACGGCTGAGAAGCAGGGTACGCAGCAATGGAGCATCTTCGATCTCGATCGCGCGCTCGAGGTCTGCTACGCCGGGCTCTGCGCCTGCGGCGAGTAGCTCGCGGACGAGGGCTAGGGAGGGGCTTTCTCGGTCGATGTTACTGGTGAGTACGCTGTTGCCTCTCGCATCCAATGCGCCAAGCGGAAGCCCAGCGGCAGTAGTCAACCGCACCGCTTCGTGGTGCGAGTAGGTAACCGGCGTAACCCGAGGGGGCGATGGCCAGCGGACCCTGTCGGGCTTGATCAGCTCATGCAACGCCGTGCGCTGCTTCCCATCGGTGAACCCTGGTGAGGCTCCCCGTTCGAGCAGTTGGATGATAGCTTGCGTGGCACCGTTCCGGGCGGCCACTTGCAGCGGGAAGCTTCCGGTACCGTCGATTTGGTCGGCAACCGCGCCCATCTCAATTAGACGGCCAACCAATGGCGCGTGATCAAGTCCGGCGGCGCTTGCAAGTGGACTAGCTTGCCTCGAGCCGAAGCGCCCGGGATCTGCGCCAGCATCGAGCAGCTGCTCGGCGAAAGTGACGTAGCCATGTTCGAGTGCCGCAGCGAGGGCATAGCGCCCATCCACACTAGCGGCATTGGGGGACACGCCCTCGCCCAACAACAACGCGAGACCGGGTTCGTTGCCACTGCTCGCAGCACCCACGATTTGGACTTCTTTCTCGCGGCCAGCGGTCCAACCCTCAGGGAGCGCAACGCCGCGAGCCGACAGACCGCGGACGAACAGTACATCACCGTTGCGCGAAGCATTCTGGCGCGCGTCACGCAGCGCTTCATGAAGTTCCTCAGCAGGTGTATCGACCGCACGGGCGCGGGCGATGAGCGCGTCCAGCAGCGCAAAAATCTCGTCGTTTGGGTCCTGAACCCAAGCAGCCTCGTAGCTTCTCTTAATAGCCAATCTCGCGGCTTCCTCGGACCACTCGCCGGTAAGGATCAGGCGCGCCATGTCTTCGCGGAATGTTGCGGCAAATTCGGACCGCATGCGCTTTGCGAGCATCGGAATGTAGAACAACTCATCCGCGTCGCCGTTCGGAAGTGCCATCGCTTCGAGCATCACACGACCGATCTTCGGCTGGTTGAGGCCGATGGCGTTAACTAGATCGTCTTCGCCTGGTTCGGCACCGGCGGCGATCAATTCGCTCGCTACATCGGCGCAGCCGCAAAAGACAGAAAGAGTGAGAGCGCTCAGAAAGTCAAAGTGTTTCTTGGCTGACGCGACTTCGCCATCGTTGGGATTTATTCCTGCGTTGATATCGGCACCTTGGGCAAGAAGCTCTTGGATTGCCAACACGTCGCCTCGTGCGGCCGCAAGGAGCAACTGGCGGGTCGGATTGTTCTCCGCCATCGCGACAGGTCCCAACCCTAGAATTAAGAGCAGAGCTCCTGTGCAACATCGCGATCGCGCCCGGCGAAAGCTCGATAGAATCCGATGCGGCTTTCCCAATTCTGGAGGCCTTCTCCGGACGGAGGATTTATACGTGTTTACGGGTGACAAACACTACGAACTTGCTCAAGCATGCGCTGCAGGCTCGCCGCCGTCAACGGCCCTCGGTGTGGATTCGCCGCTGGCATGGTCTAGCCGGCTCGCGCAGCGGCCCGAAGCGGACGCCAGCCGTGCTTTACTGCCATGCGTCGGTTTCAGTGCGTGCTGAATAACTTCCGGCTGAATCGATCGGTAACCTTAGTGCTAAGCGTGTAGGCGAAAGACTGCAGCTCGTCTCTCCGAGCCGTCACACCACTATGGGGATATAGACCTCCCTCGGCAGGTGCCGCTTCGGGACAACACTGATTTTGCCTTCTAAGTTGCGCGCGTCAATGAGAGAAAAACCATTGATCGTGTGAGAAAAGTGCCATCTGATAGGTGAAGGCGGATAGCTACCAGCTGATTAATCGATTTCTATGAGGAGGACAACGTTGAAAACAACTTTTTGCGGACAGGAAAAATAACAGGTCCTTTTCCTGCCGACCTCGAGCATGACCAGCAGTTCACCAACGGTCAACGACGTGGCCCTCCGATGCATAGTGATCGGCATGGGAAAAATCTCACGCAGCATCGGGTCGGCTTCCTACAAGCCCGCGAGGCGATCAGGAAGGTAGTATCCACTGGCCAAGGGGGGCCCCCCGAGTTCGACACTTTTTGGCGTAAGCCATTGAATCCGTTTAAGTAACGGTTTCAAAATTGGCACTACAACCGCTTCGCGGCCGGCTTCGGCAGGTTGATGGCCTCGAACAGGTCGTGCTGTTCCGGGCTCATCTTGCTGAGCCCGGAGGCGGTCTGCCGACGATGTAGCATCACCTGGTGGTACTGGATTCGACTGGCAATCTCCAAGGCCCGCTGCGGTGAGAGCCGATGATCGCGGGCCTTCAGGCGCATCCTCAGCACGCGGTAGAGCACCAGCGCCAGAAAGCAGATCAAGGCGTGGGCACGAATGCGATCCGGCAGCCGGTGGTAGACCGGCGCGATCTCGATCTCGCTTTTCAGCACCCGGAAGCCCTGTTCGATGTCCGACAACGCCTTGTAGCGAGCGACGACCTCCTCAGGCTTCAGGTCTTTGACGTTGGTCACCAGCAGCAGCTTGCCGTCGATGACCCGAGCGCGCTCGAGAGCGCGGGCGTCGAGCGTGTAGTTGAACGTGTCGGCCGTCAGATCAATTCGAATGATGTGCGCCAGGCGCTCTTCGCAGACATCCCGGTAGAAGCGGGCCATCACCCCGCCGTCGGACAACTTCCGGCCGCGATATTTCCGGCCGGCGTCCTGGCCGTCGAGCTTCTCGAAGTAGCGGTCCGCTTCGGCAGTCAGCGCTGCAATCTTCTGGTCCCGTCGCTCGCCGAGGTCACGGGCGACCTCCGGGCGGTGCGCGACAATCAGCCGATGGTCCTGCCAAGTGAACTCACCGATAGACTCTTCGTTCTTGTCACCCCGGCAATGCTTCTGATGAAAGCCCTGCAGCACGTCGTCGAAGTCCGCGTAGCGCCGCGCCGGGACGGCCAGAATGAATTCGAGGGGCTGATCGCCGACACGAATCTGCGACAGCGATTCGAGGTTGTCGATGGACAGCAAGCCGCGGTCGGCCACGAGCACCATGCGCTTCACCCCGAAGCGCTCGATCACCGTCTCGATCGTCGGAATCAGAGTGGTCGTTTCCGCGGTATTGCCGGCGAAGATCTCGTGATGGATCGGCAAGCCTTCGGCGGTCTGCACCACACCGAGCATCACCTGCCGGCCGATGCCGCCGTCCTTCGAGGCGCCGAATGCGCGCAGCTCACCTTCGGCCTGCTCCGAGTGCCCCTCGGTTCGAATCGTCGTCAGGTCATAGAAGACCATGGAAAGATCCTGGTCGATCAGGGGCCGCAGCATCTCGCTCATGGCCGCATCCACGGCTTCGCTGCATTCGCAGAGGGTGTCCATGGTCCGCAGCAGATGCTGATGCGTCACGGACGCCTGGTCGATTTCGGGAACCAGGGCACCTCCCTGAGTGTCAACCTCTGACCCGACGACCTGTTGCTGGTTTTCTCTGTAACATCAGGGCATCGCTCAGAAGGACATCGAATGAACGATTCCAAAGAGGTTCTGCCCGATCCCGACTTGGAGCGCCGGACGCGCCGGCAGTTCGGAGCGGCTGAGAAGCAGCGGTTGTTAGCTGAGGCCGAAGCCCTACCCCACGGTGAAAAGGGGGCTTGGCTGCGACGCAACGGCC
>JAFIFJ010000008.1 GCA_020832085.1 Gammaproteobacteria bacterium
TTCGTTGACCTCGTTGACGTAGGCCTCCATGTCGTCGAGCTTGAGGCTGACGTCGAAGGCCTGGATGGGCGCGTTGCGGGCATTCTGGGCGACGTCGTCGCGCATGGCCCAGATGGCATCGCGCTCGGCCTGACTCTTGGCAATGGCCGCATCGCTGATCACGCCGGCCTCGAACATCTCGGTCAGGGCGGCTTCGAAGCGGGCCTCGTCGGCGGCCTGATCGGAGCCCAAGGACTCGATCAGAACGTAGTAGGGGGCATCGGTGGTCACCGGTTTGCGGTTTTTCGCCGGGGCCGTGGTGACCAGTTCGTAGTAGTCCCTCCACATGACCGCGAAGGCGGACAGGGTGCCGCCGAGGGCCGCGTCGACGCGACCGAGAAGGCTCGTCAGGCTGGTGAAGTCGGGCACCGCCACGAAGGCGATGTTCTGGCTGCGCGGCAGCTGTCGAAGCCGCAGCACGACCCTGGTGACGACGCCGAGGGTGCCTTCGCTGCCGATGAAGAGCTGCTTCAAGTCATAGCCGGTGTTGTTCTTGATCATCGGGTGCAGGGAGGACACCACGCTGCCGTCGGCCAGCACGACTTCGAGGCCGAGGACGTTCTCGCGCATCATGCCGTAGCGGATCACCCGGTTACCGCCGGCATTGGTGGATACATTGCCGCCGATGGTGGCGCTGCCCCGGGCACCGAGATCCAGCGGGAACATGAGTCCGTGTTCTTCGGACTTCTCCTGCACCAGCTGCAGGGGCACACCCGCCTGGACCGTCATGGTGCGATTGACCGGATCGATGGCCTCGATGGCGTTCATGCGCTCCAGGGACAGGGCCAGGGTCTCGCCGTTGGTGACGGTGGCCCGTACCAGTCCGGTGAGACCGCCCTGAGGCACCACGGCCTGGCCGTGGGCATGACAGATGCGCAGGGCGGCGGACAACTCCTCGGTACTGGCCGGCCGCAGGACGGCCGGCGCGGAATCCTCCCCGCCATTGCCCATCCAGGCCGGCCGGGTGGCGATCTCGACGTCGGTCAGCAGGCCCTTCGGGCCCAGCGTTGCCTTCAGTTCGCTGATCGCGCTCTCGACGGCGTTCATGACCCTGTCTCCCAGTGTCGTCGTGGCGAACATGATGCGTGAAGCGGTGGCGGGGTGCCATGCTGTGCATGTGCGAGCTGATCATTCCCAGTCTTCAATAACGAGCCCCGGTACGCGGCGAAACTCCCGGACATTGTGCGTGACGAGGGCGAGATCGCGGGCCAGGGCCTGCCCTGCGATCTGGACATCGTAGGGCCCGATCGGCGTACCCGCCGCCGCAAGTCGCGCGCGAAGTTCGCCTGCCATCCGGGCATCCTCCCTATCGAAATCGACAACCTCGAATGGGAGCGCCTCGACACGCTCGAGGTTTTCCGCAACGCGCTGGCTCCTGTGTGCACCGCAGTGGAGTTCGTGCACGACGATGGTGGGGAGGCCGAAATCCGCTGGGCGGTATCGCTGAATATGCGCCAAGAAGGTCGGATGCCCCTTCAGCAAGGCAATGATGGCGTTGCTGTCGAGCAGGAATCTCACTTGAAAAAGTCCAGAGTGGGACGCTCCTGCTCGGCTGGCTGCTCCTCGGCGGCGCTCGCGAAGTCCTCATCCACTGGACCGACGACATCTTCGAGCCAGCCCCAGTCGTCGACGATCGGTTCGAGGATGACAGCTTGACCATGACGCCTGATGCGAACGCGATCGGAGTCGAATCGGAACTCCTTGGGGAGCCGAACCGCCTGGGAGCGGCCGGACCAGAAGATTTTTGCGATGTCCATGGACGTCTCACTCATCACTCATTGAGATATACCAAAAATATATCTCATTTCGCCGCGACGTCAAGCGGGGTGCGGAAGAGAAGCGGTACCGCCCAAAGTTGGCTTGTCCTGATTTCGAGCGTGAGCAATCGAAATCTGCGGAGCGTCAAGTCGGGTGCTGCGCCGCTGGCAGCTCAGGCCGATTCGGTACCGGCCGGCCCGAAGGGCTTCAGCTTCAGCAGGATCGCCGGCAGCAGGGTCAGATTGGCCAGCAGGGCCAGCAGCATGGCGGCGGCGGTGAGGCTGCCGAAGTAGATGGTGGGATTGAAGTTCGAGAACACCAGCATGGTGAAGCCCGCAGCCACGGTGAGGGCGGTGTAGTAGATGGCGTGGCCGATGGAGGCGTGGCTGGCGCTCAGCGCCGCTTCGTAGCTCTCAGCCCGCGGCAGTTCCCGCCGGAATCGGTGGACGTAGTGGATGGTGCCGTCGACGCCGATACCGACGACGATGGCGGCGATGGTGATGGTCATCATGTCCAGGGGCAGTCCGAACGCGCCCATCAGGCCCAATACGGCTGCGGCAGCGAGGCCATTGGGAATAATGGCGATAAGGCCGAGAGTCAGGGACCTGAACAGGACGATGAAGGTCACCAGGATGCCGCCCGCCACCCACATCAACGTGGTGTTCTGGGACGCGAACAGTCCCTGCAGCATGTTGTTGAACAGAACCATCATGCCCGAGATCTCGAAGTCGTCCCGGTCGAGGCCCACCTCTTCCACCAGCCCGCGCTCGATCCTGCGCAGGAACTCGTCCCGTTTCAGATTCGGATCGCTGTCGATCATGCGGATGGAGATCCGTGCCTCGTTGGCAGACGGCGAGGCGTAGGGTCTGAGCAGGGCCTCCTGGAACTCCTCCGGTATGGCACCCAGCACGATCACCAGCTCCGGGCCACCGAGGGGCTGACCGTCATTGAAGTCCATGGCGATGGCGTGGAGCGTGGCCAGGGAGATGACCTTGCCGGTCTCGGGCTGATCGTCCAGGTAGGCATGGACGCGCTCGACCAGAGCGATCTTGTCGGGAGTGAACCAGTAGCGGTCGTCCCCGAGCCCGCCCGCTCCGGAATCTTCCTCCAGGGCATCGCTGAAGGGATCGTCGCCGAAGGGATCTCCGGAGTCGAAGTCGTCCGCGAAAGGATCCCCGAAAGGGTCCTCTTCATCGTCGAAGGTGAACTCAGGCTCGTCGGAAAACCGGATCAGCACGTCCAGGGGCGTCGTGCCGCCGAGGTGCTCGTCGACGAAGGCCATGCCCTGGTAGATCTCGGTGGATTTCTGGAAATAGTCGATGAAGCTGTTTTCCACCGTCAGCCGGGACATGCCCCAGGCCGAGAACGCCGCCACCAGGACGCAGGCCAGAATCACTACCGTGGGCTGGTTGTTGGTGCCGCGGGCCAGCCAGGCCGTGAAACCTACGGAGCGAGCCTGGGCTTCCCGGCGGGTATTGGGCGGGAGCAGCATCACGACGGCGGGGAACAGGGTGAAGGCCACGATCAGGGCCACGCCGACACCGATGGTCATCATCCAGCCGAAGTCCACCACCGGCACGATGCCCGACGACACCAGCGAGGCGAAGGCCACCATGGTGGTCACCGCGGTGTAGAAGCAGGGCCAGAAGCGGTGGCGAATGGTGTCGATGACCAGCGTCCGGACGGCGGCTGCGGGGTCCCGGTGGGCCAACTCCCGAAAGCGCACCGTGAGATGGATGGTCAGGGAAATGCTGATGATGATGAGCAGCGAGACGAAGTTCGACGAGATGACGGTGATGGGCCAGTTCGCCCAGCCCAGGATGCCCACCATGTAGAGCACGGTGAGGCCGCCGCAGGCCAGCGGCAGCAGCACCCAGCGCGGCCGCCGGAAGAAGAAGGTCAGCATGGCGATCACGAGCAGCAGAACGCCGACGCCGAAGGTGCGCAGATCGCCGCGGACGAAGCTCAGCATGTCGTCTGCGATCATGGTGACGCCGCCGACGAACAGGGTGTCGCCGTTGCGGAACTCGTCCACCACGGCGCGTACGTCCGCCACCAGTTGCTGCTGACGCCCGGCGGCCGCCCGGCGCAGCTGCTCCAGTTCCGCCTGCAATTCAGCCAGCAGGGCGCGCTCGCTGTCGTCCAGACCCTCGCGCTGGCGCTGGATCAGCAGTTCGTTGCGGGCTGTGATGACCCGGGTGTAGTGGGGATTGGATTCGAGATTGATCTGGATCGCGGTGCTGCGGCCGTCGGCGCTGACCAGCAGTTCGCGATACAGAGGGCTGGTGGTCAACTCCTCACGGGCCAGTTCCAGATCCACATCCTCGGACGTGAGCGTGCGGATGTTGTCGGCCATTTCGGCCAGGGGCGCAGGGGGTGAGCGCAGCAGCGGCACGTCCACCATGCTCAGGACCGAAGCGACGCCCTCCACCTCCGCCAGACGATCGCGCAGCGCACTGACGGTGGCGATGGACTGCTGGTCGAGCAGGTCCCGTTGGGGCGTGTAGGTCACCAGCAGGAAGTCGCCGCCGCCATAGCGTTCGCTGACCTCGCGCCAGACGGCGAGGTCGGGGTCGGTCTCCACGACCAGGGAGTCGGATGAGGCGTCGAGCCGGAAGTCGCGGGCACCGACGGCGGCCACCACCGCCAGCAGCAGCAGCAGGGCAAGTGCAATCCAGGGCCGGTCGATGACGAGCGTCGTGTAGAGCCTGGGCATGGTTCCGCCGCGCGGGGATGGCCGCGCGGGGCGGGCACATCACTTAAGCTTGCAAAGAGTTGCTAAGATACCAGCGCTACGGGCGTGTTCACAGCGCTCCACACGTTTCCTTCGTTCAGGACGACGAACCTTGCAGGATGACCCGACAATTGCCGTGGACATCCACGTGCTGACCACCGGCGGAACCATCGACAAGATCTATTTCGATGCCCTTTCGGACTTCCAGGTCGGCGCTCCGCAGATCGAGGTCTACCTGCGGGAAGCGAACGTCAGTTTCAGCTGGCGCCTGACGCCGCTGCTGCGCAAGGACAGTCTGGATCTGACGGCAGAGGATCGCACGCTCATTCTCGATGCGGTGCGTGATTCCGAGGCCCGGCGCATCCTCATCACTCACGGCACCGACACCATGCTGACCACGGCCGGCGTCATTGCCGCTGATGCCGCAGTGGCCGCGGAGAAGACCGTGGTGCTGACCGGTGCCATGTGTCCTGCCACGCAGCGCGGTTCGGATGCGGTGTTCAATATAGGCTTTGCCATTGCTGCGCTGCGCCTGCTGAACGCGGGCGTCTACGTGGCCATGAATGGGCAGGTGTTCAGCCCCGGGCAGGCACGCAAGAACCGGGATGCGAATCGATTCGAAACGGCATTGGAAGAAGGACAGGGATAATCGTGCAGGAATTCGAAGGAATCAGGCTCAAAGGCCCGTGGCAGGCGGCCGAGGTGGTGGACTTTCTCGAACAGGAGCGCTCACCGCTGCGATTGGCGCTCAACGGCCACGATGGCTTCCCGCTGCTGGCCTCGCTGTGGTTCCGCTATGCCGAAGGGGCACTGTGGTGTGTGACCCATCAGGATTCCCTGGTGGTCAGGCGTCTGGCGCAGGATCCTCGTGCGGCCTTCGAGGTCTCGGTCAGTGAGCCGCCCTACTTGGGCGTTCGCGGGCAGGCTGCCGTGGAACGCCTGCCCGGGCAGGGGCAGCAGGAACTCGAAGCCATGCTCGACCGCTATCTGGGCGGCAAGGATTCGAAGCTGGCACGCTGGCTGCTGTCCCGGGCCGATGAGGAAGTGGCCCTGCGGATTCGACCCAAATGGCTCACCTCCTGGGACTTCCGGGAGCGCATGAGCGGCAGCTGAGGGCGCTGCTGCGGCGTTGCCCAGCTCCCGCACCCAAGGCTCCTGACAACCCCTTGCTGGACGACGGAGCCTGGCGCCCTGGCCTACACCCAGAGTTCAGCAGGGGTTATCCTGCAATGGGGCGAGGCAGGTTCGTTCAGGTTCATTTGCGCCGTTCCACCCTTTCTTGCGGCCGCATCCCGGATGGAGCGGCTGCGCATGGAGTGTCTGCATCACATGGGTCGCCGTCTTTCACAGCTCGTTGCTGCGCTGTTGCTGGCATTGCTGGCCGGCGGCGCCTGGGGCTACAAGAGTGAAACCCGCCAGCAGCTCACCTTCCTGGCAGCCAAGCAGTTCAACGAGTGCGTGGCAGGGACAGATGTGCCCCGGCTGACGGCGCTGCAGGTGCGCAATCTGGTGCGGGGCAATCTGTCGGAGGGCGACCCGGGCATTGCCCGCAGGACCATCAACTGGCAATTCTACGATCGCAGCAATCAGGCGACGCCGCGGGTGCTGTGGGCCATCGAAACGCGCATGCATTCCCGTTTCGACGAGCTCGCCGAAGCGGTGCTCGCCGACGGACTCGATGAGGACCTCGCGCGCTTCGAGCGCCTCGGTGAGGTGGTGCACTACCTGCAGAGCGTCACCGTACCGGCCAACGTGGTCCCCATCTATCACCCCCGTCGCTGGCGTTGGAATGGGTCGGATGCCTTCACTCACTTTCCGATGGACCGTGAAGCGCTGCTGGCCCGGATGGCACAGGTCTGCGTCGAACTGCTGGCCACGCCGGAGACAGAGGGCCTCAGTACCCTGCTCGACAGTACTGCCGCAGTCACGATCGCCAACATCCGGGCCCCCATCGCCGACATGAACGCCAGTTGGCAGGTGTTCTGGCGGGAAGGCGAGGCGGGTGAGTTCGGCAGCTACGGCCCGGCGGGCAACCGCTTTGGTCGCGAGGCCGAGTTTCCCTGTCGTTCGGAGCGCTGCCGCCTGCTCGAAAACGACCCCATCTACGCCGAATTCGCACTGCGCCAGCATCGTCAGGCCGTGGTCAGCAGCATGCGGGCCATGCTGATCCTGCAGCGCTTCCGGGCGCAGCGGGATCCCACCCTGGCTCAGCCCCCCTGGGACGTTTCGCCCTACAGACAGTCCGGAGAGGGCTGAGGAAAGAGGGAAGGGCTGCATGGGACAGGAGATCGACCGCGCTCACTTCGATGCCGATGCCTTCGCGGCCTTCGCCGAGCGTCTTGCCGCGGAGACGGCGACGCTCAAGGACTGGTTCGCCGAGAATCGCTTCTCCCATCGGGCCTGGGTGGCGGGCTTTGAACTCGAGGCCTGGCTGATCGGGCCGGATGCCCTGCCGCGGGCCATCAACGATGTGTTTCTGAAAGCGCTGGGCAATGATCTGGTGGTGCCCGAGCTGTCGCGCTTCAATGTGGAGATCAACGGCAGCCCAACGACTCTTCAGGGGCGCGCATTCAGTCGCCTGGAGGATGAGCTCGGGCATACCTGGACCCAGTGTCAGGCGGTGGCTGATGACCTCGGCGCCCAGCTGCTGATGACCGGCATCCTGCCGACCCTGGCGCCGGAACAGCTCCATCCGGGCAACATGTCGTCGCTGGCGCGCTATCAGGCGCTCAACGAACGGCTGATGGCGCTGCGCCAGGGCCAACCTTTCGAGCTGCACATCGAAGGCCGCGAGGAGATCAACCGCACCCATCCGGACCTGATGCTGGAGGCGGCGGCCACCTCGTTCCAGATCCACCTGCAGATCCGCGAACCGGATGCAGTCCGGCTCTACAACGCTGCCGTCGCCGTATCCGGGCCCATGGTGGCCGTCAGTGCCAACTCGCCGCTGTTGTTCGGTCACGATCTCTGGGAGGAGACCCGCATCCCGCTGTTCGAGCAGGCTGTGGCCGCCGGGGAGGGCAGCGAGCAGCGGGTCTCGCTGGGGCGGGACTACTGTCGCCGGTCCCTGTTCGAACTGTTTGCGGAGAACCGCGATCACTTCCCGGTGCTGATCCCCCACATTCGCGATGGCGGCCTTGCCAGCCTCGATCATCTGCGCTTCCACAACGGCACCATCTGGCGCTGGAACCGGCCGCTGCTGGGTTTCGATCACGACGGGCTGCCCCACCTTCGCATCGAGCATCGGGTGGTGCCTGCCGGGCCGACCATCATCGACAGCATCGCCAATGCGGTCCTGTTCTACGGCATGCTGGCGACGCTGCTGCGACGGCCGGCAGCCATCGAGACGGAACTGCCGTTCGCGGCGGCGAAATCGAACTTCTATGCCGCCGCGCGTCACGGTCTCGACGCGCCCCAGCAGTGGCCTGCAGCCGGGGGCGAGGTCAGCGCTCGCGATCTGCTCGAGAAGGAACTGCTGCCGGCGGCCCGTTCGGGTCTGGCCTGGCTCGGGATTCCGGCTGCGGAAGTCGAGCACTACCTGGCCGTGATCGCCGGGCGCCTGGATCGGGACCAGAACGGTGCCCGCTGGCAGCGGCGCTGGGTGGACCGGCACGGCCGGGATCTGGCCGCCCTGACGCTGGCCTACCTGGAGCAGCAGCAGACCGGCAGACCCGTGCACGAGTGGCCGGTGTGACAGGCCAGGGGATGACGGCGCGATGAAACTGATTCAGGCCGAGGAGCCCTCCGAGGACCTGCTGGACCTTGCAGCGAGCGATCTGCATCGGCATTTCGACGGTCCGGCCCTGCTGCGCATTCCCGGTCGCAGGCAGCCGGCGCTGTTCGTTTCCGTGCTGCTGCATGGCAACGAACCGGTGGGCTGGGATGCGGTACGGGAACTGCTGCGTCGTTACCGATCGGCAGGCGAGGCGCTGCCACGAGCCATGACCGTGTTCATCGGCAACGTCATGGCGGCGCGGGAGGGGCTGCGGCGGCTCGACGGCCAGCCGGACTACAACCGGATCTGGAAGGGTGGTGCGGGTCAGGAAGTCGAACTGGCCCGGGAACTCATCGGCGAACTGCGGCGGGCACCGCCGTTTCTGGCGGTGGACGTGCACAACAACACCGGCGTCAATCCCCACTATGCCTGCATCACCCGGCTCGATCCGTCCAGTCTCGCCCTGGCGCGAAGGTTCTCGCGGCCCGTGGTCTATGTGCGCTCTCCCGACACCGTGCTCGCCGCCGCACTGGCGCCGATGACCACCGCCATCATCCTCGAGGCCGGGCGTCCGGGTGAGCGGCGCGGGGTGGAGCACGTCATCGAGTATCTTGAGGCCTGCCTGGAACTCAGCGTCCTGCCGGTTACCCCCCAGCACCAGACCTTGGATCTCTACGAGACCGTCGCCACGGTCCGCATCCGACCCGGAACCCGCTTCGATTTCGCGCTGCAGGCACCGACGGCTGCCACGACGCCGCAGGATCTGTGGCTGCTGGAGGAGTTCGAGCACTACAACTTCGAAGAACTTTCCGCAGGCACCCTGTTCGGCTATGTCCCGGCGGCCTCGCCACTGCCCCTCGAGGTCACGGACGTGGCCGATCGCGATGTGGCAGAGCGCTACTTCGAGATCCAGGGCCAGGAGCTGCGGCTGCGCCGCGATCTGGTGCCGGCCATGTTTTCGCCGGATCCGGCCATCATCCGCCAGGACGTGGTGTGCTATTTCATGGAACGGGTGCCGCTGCACTGAGGCGAGCTGCGCCTCGCGGTCGCAACAACGTCCGATCGAAGTCTTTGCTATGGGAGGCCACGGAGCGCAGCGCAGTGGGCGATTGCCGAGCCCGCCTGGGGTAGAGTTGGTCCAGTGCAACACTTTGATGGAGAGAGCAGTCATGACAGCGCAGTACGATCTCGTGATTCGCGGGGGCACCGTGGTCGATGGCAGCGGTGCGCAGGCGGTGACCGCCGATGTGGCCATCCGTGATGGAGTGATTGCCGAGGTAGGGCGGGTCAGCGGTGCAGGCCGGGAGGAGATCGCCGCCGACGGCCTGCTGGTCACGCCCGGATTCGTCGACGTTCATACCCACTATGACGGTCAGGCCACCTGGGATTCGCGGCTGGCGCCATCCTCCTGGCATGGCGTCACCACGGCGGTGATGGGCAATTGCGGCGTGGGATTCGCGCCCTGCCGTCCGGCGGATCAGGACCGCCTGATCCGCCTGATGGAGGGCGTGGAGGATATTCCGGGGGTCGTGCTCACCGAAGGCCTGCGCTGGAACTGGGAGAGCTTTCCGGAGTTCCTCGACGCCCTGGAGCAGCGGCCCCACGACATCGATTTCGCGGCCCAGCTGCCCCACGGCGCCCTCAGGGTCTACGTCATGGGCGAGCGCGGCGCCAACCGGGAAGCGGCGACGGCCGAGGACATCGCCGCCATGGCCATGCTGGCCCAGCAGGCCATGGAAGCGGGGGCCCTGGGCTTCACCACCTCCCGTACCCTCAATCACCAGACCAGTGACGGCAAACCCACGCCGACCCTGACCGCCGCCGCCGAGGAACTGCTCGGCATTGCCATGGGCCTGAAGGCGGCCAACAAGGGCGTGCTGCAGTTCGTCACCGACTTCAAGGACGGCAAGCTCGAATTCGCCATGCTGCGGCGACTGGTGGCGGAGTCCGGTCGTCCGCTGTCCGTGTCCCTGGCCCAGCCGGAAGGTTCGCCGGACGGCTGGAAGAAGCTGCTGGCCTGGATCGGCGAGGCGGCCGAATCCGGCTTGCCCATGCGCGCCCAGGTGGCGGGCCGCCCGGTGGGCATCATGCTCGGCCTCGATGCCACGCTGAATCCCTTCGTGGCCCATCCGAGCTTCAAGGCCCTGGCGGATCTGCCGCTGGCGGAGAAGGTGGCGCAAATGCGGGATCCCGGCCTGCGGGCGAAGCTGCTGTCGGAAGCACCGGACCCCAGCCATCCCTTCATGGAAGCGGTGCTGCAGAACTTCGAGAAGACCTTCCTGCTCGGCGATCCGCCCAATTACGAACAGGACCCGAGCCAGAGCCTCGGTGCCCAGGCGCGGGCGCGTGGCATCCGGCCCGAGGAGCTGG
>JAFIFJ010000018.1 GCA_020832085.1 Gammaproteobacteria bacterium
GTGGAAGCCGAGCAGTCCGAGCTGCAGGCGACCGTCGAGCAGGGTGGCCTTGGTGCCGATCTCGAAGCCATCGACGGTTTCGCTTTCGAAGGTCAGGTTGTCCACCACGAAGCCGGCGTTGAGCGTGGTGCCGTGGGCGAATCCGCCGGCCTTGAAGCCTTCCTTGTAGGAAGCGAAGACCAGCCAGTTCTCCTGTGGCCACCAGGACACCGTGGCCTGAGGGGAGAATTCGCTGTCGCTGAAGGTATCGGCGAAGACTGCGCCTTCCGGCTCGAGGCCGAAGAAAATGGCATGGCTCTGGTTGACGAAGGTGTTCACCGCCTCACTCTTCTTGCGTTCGTCCGTGTAGCGGGCACCGACGTCCAGGCGCAGGTTGTCCAGAACATCGAAGCTGACCTCAGCAAATGCAGCCCAGCTGCGGCCCTTCTGGTTGTTGTCCCGATCCCAGGTAAAGGAGCGCCCGTTGCGCGGATCCTCCAAGGGGAAGCTGCCGGCCGGCAGGCCGAAAGATCCTGCGATGACGTCGAAGAAGTCCTGGTTGAACAGCAGTGACGAATTGCGAAAGTACATCTTCGTCCGCTCATAGTGCGCGCCGACCAGGAAGTTGATCGCACCGTCAAGGCGGCTGGTCAGGCGCAACTCCTGACTGAACTGGTCGTAGTCCTCCTCTTCGTAGGCGTAAATGATGTCCGCACTGCTGTAGTCGTAGTCGTCGAGGTACTTGAGATCGTAGTTGGACAGGCTTGTGATGGAGGTGACTACGAACTGATCCTGTTCCCAATCGAGGCGGTTGGAGAGGTTCCAGGACTTGTACTTCCAGAACTGATCGCCGAACTCAGGCGGGGTGTTGTTCAGGGTCGTGTTGCTGTCGAGCCGGCAGTCCTCGCCCGGGGCCGGGATCACGCCGAACACGGCCTGCGGCCCACCCTGAGGACAGGCGAAGAGCTGGCTGGCGGCGTTGATGCTATTGGCCTTGAAGCGGGCGCCGTTGATGCGCAGGGTGTTGGTGATGTCTTCCGCGGGCGTCCACTGCAGGGTCAGGCGGCCCATGTGCTCGGTCCTGTCAGGGCCATCTTTGTCCAGGTGGACGTTTTTCATCCAGCCATCCTGGCCCATGGTCCGTAGTGCCAGACGGGCGCCGAGATTCTCACTGATCGGTCCCGAGAGCACGGCCTCGGCAAAGCGCTCCTTGGCATTGAATTCGTAGCCCGCCCGGACCGAGGACTCGAACTCCGGGGTGGGTTCGTTGGTGGTGATGACCATGGCGCCGGCAATGGAGTTCTTGCCGAGATAGACCCCCTGCGGTCCCTTGAGAATTTCGACCTGGCGCATGTCGAGAAAGCCCTGAGTGACCCAGCGACCGCGGCTGAAGAAGACATCGTCGATGACGATGCCCACGGCCTGATCGAAACCTGTGTCGCCGCCCGAACCGATGCCCCGAATGAACAGACCATCGGTACGGCCGGCGGCGATTTCCACGTTGGGCGTTGTGGCGCTGATGTCCTGCAGCGTGTGCAGGTTGTAGCGGCGGATCTGCTCCTCGTTGACGGCTGTGACCGCAATGGGCGAGTCCTGCAGGGATTCCTGCCGGAGTCGGGCCGTGACCACGATCTCGTCGATCGCGACCTGGCCGAGGGCGGGAACGGACAGCGCCGGAAGCAGCGTCAGCGCGGCAGTGGCCGCGACGCAGGAACGTAGATTGCGAGCCATGGTGAATCTCCCCTGTCGGGCGGGATGCCCGTTATATGTGGAACGAGTTCCAGAAATTATTGGAACGCGTACCAGTAGTCAACCGCGCCTCGGTGAAATGAGAGGAAAGGGGGCTTCTGGAGGGTGTCGGCTACGGTGCCCGAGGCACCGCAGAGGAGGTCAGGTTTCCACGTAGGGCGCCAGGACCGGCTGCACGCGGAGTTCCTGCGGAACCCGCTCGACGCCGATGACCCGGTCGATCTGTTCATGGGACCAGTAGATCCGACGCTCCTGATAGTTGAGCATCATGCCGGTGAAGGCACCGGAGTCGAGGGAGGCCTGAATGGACTCCAGGTTGCGCACATCCTCATCGAGGATGTGATCGAAATTGGCGTTGGCCGCAACCCTGTCCTCGGGCAGAGGTCCTTCGCCCCAATCCGGGCCAAGGCCGATCACTTCGATCTCGCATTGGCCCACGGAGCGCGGCCAGAACAGAATGAATCGTCCAGTCCCGACACTCCAGGGCACGTTCAGCGATGGCCAGAGGGTCTGAGCGACGCTGGTGCGCCGGTACACCTCGCCGTTGGGCCAGCCATCCTCAGGTGTGGCATCAATGTCGGCGCCGGTGATGCGCACGCACATGCGGGAATGGCCGTTGGGCAACAGACCCATGGTGGCCGCAGAGTGCTCCAGCATGGCGCCTACCGTCTGCGGATGCAGGGTATTGATGTGGTAGACCTCCTGGAAGGCGTCCAGGGCGCACTTCCAGTTGCAGTTGATGATCCGCGACCAGCGATAGTCCAGCCGCATGTCCTCGACGCCGGTCTCGCTCCATTCCTCGGCCAGTGGACCCATGTATTCGGGCAGCGGGATGGCAGCAGGATCCTCGTTGACGAAAATCAGGCCGCGATAGGACTCGCAGCGAACCGGCAGCAGGCCCCGGGTGGATTTGTCGAGATCGACGAAGTCGTGCTCGTCGGGCACGTTCCGCAGGCGTCCAGCGAGATCATAGGCCCAGGAGTGGTACTGGCAGCGCAGCATGTTGCAGCGCCCGGATGCGTCCTTGACCACCGGCGCCCCACGGTGGCGGCAGGTGTTGTAGAAGGCGCGGATCACACCTTCGTGATCCCGCACGATGATGATCGGCGACCCGAGCAGTTTGTCGAAGCGCTTGTAGGTGCCGGGCTCGGGGAGCTCCTGCTCGTGGCCGGCCATGACCCAGGACCTGCGGAAGACATGCTCCACTTCGAGCTTGAAGAAGTCTTCCCGCGTGTATCGCCCGCCGGGAATTTCTGGCATGGCGGGGAAACCATCAGGAACTTGCGTGCGCGCCCGCTCGGCGCGAATCGCTTCGAAGATACGAGTCTCGAACGTCTGCTGCTGGCCCACGATGCTTCCCCTCCGAAGGACCCGAGACCTGCCAACCAGGACTCAGCACCTCAGCTAAATTGGTACGCGTTCCAGAACCTAGGGAATGGACTCTCCGGCGTCAATGTTTATCAGCTTCGGTTCCCGGCTTCGAAACCGGAGCCGCTGCCCTGCACCACGAATCCGGGTTCAGGCGCGGGAGCGCCGCCGTGGCCGCAGGTTCTCCGGCTCGGAATCGAGCCACTCCTCCATATGACGGCGCGCTTCACCCTCGGCCACGCTCATGAGAATGCTCAAGCGAAGATCTCGAAGCTCCCGCCTGAGATCAGCCAGGGGCACCATGCCCTTCAGCCAGCCGAACATGCAGCCCCAGGAAGCATCTACCAGCAGATGGGCCGTGCGGTCGTGCTTGACTCCGGGTCGCAACTGCCCGGCGTCCGCCATGGCCTGCAGCGAGGGCAGGCACTGCTGGCTCGTGCGCAGCACCAGCAGTCTCGTCAGGGCATCCTCGGGTCCGGCCTGGAACAACGCCTTGGCAATGGCCTCGGCATATTCGGGCGTAGCCTGAACCTGGACCCCCAGGACTTCTACGATCCTGACCAGCTGTTCGTAGCCCGGGTCGGGTGCGAGGGCCCGGGCTTCCTGCAGGCTGCCGGACATGTGGTCACCGACCGCCGCGAAGAGCAACTCATCCTTGTTGGTGTAGAGGTTATAGAGCGTGGTCGGGGAAACCTGGGCGCGGGCCGCCAACTCGCGCATGGTGAGGCCTTCATAGCCGACGCTGGTGACCAGTTCCCGCGTAGCCTGAAGAATGCGGTCCCGGCGGGCGCGCTGGCGTTCGGTTCCTGCATGGTCAGGCATGGGAATCTCTTCGCGACGCTGCAACTTTGCCAAGTCTACTTGGGTTGAGTGGCACTTGGTCCCTCCGCCTGCGCGTCAATGGGCTTGCTTCGCTTCCTGCAGTAAGTGTAACGTGTTCCAGAAATGAGGTGAGGTCCCTTGCGGCCCGCCGATGATTCGGGCCATTTTGGCGCAGGACCAGCCGTTGCTGGTCGGGGCAGGGAGGGATCATGTACGAACACGTTCTGAGTCCGATCGAAGTCAGCGGAGTGGTCATTCCGAACCGGGTGGTGCGTACGGCCCATGCCACCGGCATCGGCGGCGGTCGCCTCACGGACGACCTCATCGCCTACCACGAGGCACGGGCGCGGGGCGAAGTCGGTCTCTCCATCCTGGAGATCCTCGCCGTGCATCCTTCGAGCCCGGGCACCCTCAATGCCTTCGACCCAACCCTGCTCGATGGCTACAAGCGGCTCATGGAACGCATCCGCCCCCATGGTATGAAGGTCTTCCAGCAGGTGTGGCATGCGGGCCACAACGGCTCCCCCCTCGACGGCAGTCCGCCCTGGTCGGCCTCCGACGTGCCCAGCCCCATGGTGGGCGTGGTGCCCCGGGCGATGACCCATGCCCAGATCCGCGAGATCATCGATGCCTATGTGGCTGCTGCCGCGCTGGTTCGGGACGGCGGTCTCGATGGTATCGAGATCCACGCCGCTCACGGCTATCTGATCCAGCAGTTTCTCTCTACCAACACCAACAAACGCGACGACGAGTACGGCGGCAGTTTCGAGAACCGGGTCCGCTTCCTGCTCGAAGTCATGCGTGCCGTGCGCGCCGAGGTGGCCTGCGATGGCTTCGCCGTCGGCGTTCGTCTCGCGGCGGATCTCACCGTCGGCGGCATCGGTCCCGAGGACAACATCGAGGTGGTCAAGGCGCTGGCAGCGGAGGGCCTGGCCGATTTCGTCAACATCTCCCTGGGTAACTATCACAGCTTCCCCAAAATGATCGGCGGCATGCACGAGCCCGCCGGCTACGAACTCGAAACCGCAACGCCGGTTGCCGATGAGACCCACGTTCCCGTCATCGTCACCGGCCGTTTCAGGACCCTCGAGGAAGCGGATCAGGTGGTCCGCCTCGGCCAGGCTGAACTGGTGGGCATGACCCGGGCAACCATTGCCGACCCGGATGTGGTGCGCAAGACCCGCAAGGGGGAGGCCGATCGGGTCCGACCCTGTATCGCCTGCAATCAGGGCTGTGTCGGGCAACTCCTCGGCAACGAGCGGCGCGTCGGCTGCGCGGTGAACGCGGCGGCCGGCTTCGAGGCCAGGCTTGGTGAGGACAAGCTCGACGTCGTGAGCACCGCCAAGACCGTACTGGTCATCGGTGGCGGCCCGGCGGGCATGGAGGCGGCGCGGATCGCCGCCCTCCGAGGCCACCAGGTCACGCTGATGGAGGCGGCACCCCATCTGGGCGGCACCCTGCGTCTGGCCGGCCGCGCACCACGCCGTCAGGGCTTCAACGATCTCATCGACTGGCTGCAGGGTGAGCTCTACCACCTCGGCGTGGACGTGCGGCTATCCACCTATGTCGTGGCCGAAGACATCGACGCCTTTGCCTGGGATCACGTCATTCTCGCCACCGGCGCCGAACCCCGCCTGGACGGCGTACAGATGTCCCATCCGGGAGAGCCCATCACGGGCATCGATCTGCCCCACGTTCACAGCGCCAACGACATCCTGGCTACCTCGGACCCCAAAGGCACCCACGCGCTGGTCATCGACGACGTCGGCCACTATGAGGGCCTGGCCGCGGCCGAACATCTCGCCGCCGCAGGCCTCGATGTCACCCTGGTGACGCGCCTGCCCACCCTGGCACCGCTGATGCGATCGGCTCTGATGGTGGATCCGGCCCTGGAGCGATTGGGCCGATACCGCTTCCGCTATCACGTCGCCACCCGGGTCCTGGCGGTGGACGGACAGCAGGCGCGCATGCAGCCCATCAATGGCGGTGACATCGAGACCATCCCTGCCGATCTTGTTGTTTTCGTATCCCTCAACCGACCGCGCGACGAACTGGCTGCTGATCTGCTCGACCGCGGCCTCCCCCACCAGCTGGTGGGCGACGCCAATACGCCGCGCTTCCTGGTCCGTGCCATCGCCGAGGGTCATGCCGCAGCACGCAGCCTCTGATCCCGTCAGATTCCCCCTCGAGGAGCTGAACATGAACGACGACTTCGATTTCTACTCAGAAGAGTTCCAGGCGAATCCCGGACCGACCTTCTCACGGATGCTGGAGGCCTGCCCGTTCCACCACTCGGAAAAGTGGGGCTGGTATTCTGTCTTCCGCTACGGGGACGTGCAGCGTATCGTCGAGGACAACGCGACCTACTCAGCCAAGTTCGGACCGGGTGTGGACTACGCACCGGCTGATCGTCCCGGGGTGCTGGTGAGCGCCGACCCCCCGCTGCATACCATCCAGCGTCGCGCCATTGTCCAGGCGTTCAACAGCCGCACGATCCGCGCCATGGAGCCGGGCCTGCGAGCCTTCGTCAATGAACTCATTGACGGCTTCATCGACCAGGGCCGCTGTGACCTGATTCAGGACGTGGCCGTCCCGGTGCCGCTCTGGATCATCTGCAACTTCCTCGGTGTGCCCTATGCCGAGAACGGCGAGCGCTTCCGGCGCTGGGTCGAAGTCATGGCTGCCAGCGTATTCAGTCAGAACAAGCCCGAAGTGCAGTTGAAGGGGCGCGACGCGGCCATGGAGATCGCAGCCTTCTTCGCGCCCATCCTGCAGCAGAAGATCGAGCAGGTGGCGGCCGGCGAGGATCCGGGCGACAACCTGCTTGGCATGATGGCCAAGGCCGACGTGGACGGCACCAAACTGACCCTGGAGGAAATGCTGGGCTTTGCCCAGTTCCTGCTCGTGGCCGGCAGCGGCACCACCACCAATCTGATCGGCAATTTCTTCAAGCTCATGCTCGACCATCCGCAGCAGCGCGCCAGGCTCGAGGCGCAGCCGGAGCTGATGGAGCAGGCCATCGAGGAAGTGCTGCGCTTTGACGCACCCGTGCACGGCCTGTTCCGGACCAACAACGAGCCCGTGCAACTCGGTGACCTCGATGTGCCGAAGGACTCGAAGATCTGCATGATGTGGGGCGCGGCCAACCGCGACCCGGAAGTGTTCGAAGACCCCAACAGCTTCGACATTGGCCGGGATCTCTATACCCTGCGCAAGAACATGACCTTCGGCTGGGGCGTCCACAAATGCATCGGCGCTCCGCTGGCGCGCCTCGAGTGCCGGGTGGTCGTCGAAGAGATCAGTCGCCGCATTCCGAAGTATCAGGTTGGCGGTCGTCGGGTGGCCTATCCCTACGCTACCCTCAACGGTCTCGATCATCTCGATCTGAAATGGTGACCCAGCCATGACGGCAGAGGAACTGATCGCCCGGGAGCAGATACGCGATGTCCTGTATCGCTATTGCCGAGGCGTGGACCGGGGCGACACCGAACTGATCGCCAGCGTCTACCACTCCGACGCCATCGATGAGCACGGAGCCTTCCACGGCACCGGTGTCGATTTTGCCGCATTCATCACCGGGGTCATGGATGGCGTGTCCATCGTCGGTCAGCACCATCTGACCAACATCCTCATTGCCATCGAAGGCCAGGAAGCGGCCGTCGAAAGCTACTTCATAGCCTTTCACCCCTACCAGCCGGAGTCCGAGGCTGCCCCGGTGCTGGCCATGGTAGGCGGCCGTTATCTGGACCGCTTCGCATGCCGGGAGGGGGGCTGGAAGATCGCCCATCGGCGGGTGGTGCTGGACTGGAGCAGGGAGCGTCTTCCGGGTGACGACTGGCTGGCCCAGGCCCAGTTCCCTGTTGGCGGTCGTCGCGAGGCCGACCCCTCCGCGGGACTGTTTTGAGATTTGAGTCCTCTGCGGAGCGGCGGCCAAGTACTTTAATGTCGCTCAGGTGGCCCTGAGGCACACTCACGGTCCTTTCATCGCGGTGCGCTCAGGCCTGCGCTGTGCTGCCGCGGACATCCACCTCGAGCTCCAGCAACTGCTCCTTGCCGAAGTAAAGTTCGTCGTCCATCAGGAAGGTCGGTGCGCCGAAGACCCCGCGTGCCACGGCTGACTGGGTGGCCTCGAGCAACGCGTTCTTGATCTCGGGATCCGCGATGCCGCACAGCAAACCTGCACTGTCGAAGCCGCTGTCCTCGAGGGCTTGTCGGAGGGTGTCCTCGTCACCGAGATCCTTCGGGTCCACCCACATGTGGCGAAAGCAGGCCTCCACGTAGGGCATGAACTGCGGGCTGTCCTGAAACAGTACCGCGCCGCGCATGATCTTCAGCGTGTTCACCGGGAAGTGGGGATTGAACACGAAGGGGATGCGGTGACGCTGAACGAAACGCGTCATCTCGCGCCGGAACCACTTCACCTTGCTGGGCACCTGTGCAAAGGCCTGCATGGGCGGCTGGTTGCCGGTGAGCTGAAAGATGCCGCCGAGAAGGATGGGTCGATAGTGGAACGCGATGTTGGAGCGCTCGGCGATCTTCGGCAGCAGGGCGTGGGCCAGCCAGGCGTTGGGGCTGCCGAAGTCGAAATAGAAATCTACGTCGGTGGGCTTCATGGTTTGCTCTCCACGGGGGTGAGGATGCAGGCCTGGGCGCTGCGGCCGAGCAGCTTTGACGGGTCGCGCAGGGTGGCGCCAGTGTAGCCCCAGCCCAGGCTGTTCCAGGCCGAGTCGCCGCTGACTCCGAACCAGCCCGACGAATCAATCGCCGCGCCCGGTCGGGCCAGATGGACGCTGAGCTCGGCATTGGGCCAGGCCTGGATGCGCCTGGGCCCTTTGCGGTCGGGGCGAAACAGTCCGGACGCCCAGTCGGCAATGGCCACCACGGTTGCAGCGGCGGGCGCGCCCTGAACGATGGGCTGCCTGCGCCGAAACCAGAAGCCGCAGTCGTCGTCGAGCCGAACGTCGAAGGCGCGCCAGAACCATTCGCTGTGCAGTGACCAGGGACCCACGCCCACCCTGTCCTCGGTGGGTGGCGGCAGATCCGCCGGCTGCATGGGCGACAACGCCGGAACCTCCACGCCGAGGAGCTGCGTGGCGGTTGCAAACATGGCCGTGGCCCGGGCCATCTCCCTGCCCCCCTGCGACAGCGTTGCCTGCAAGGTGGCGGCTCGGCGCCCGGCGCGAACGGTCTCGGCCCCTACCTCGAATGTGTCCAGGTTGGGTGCGCGCAGGAGCTGAACGTTGATGACGGCCGCTTCACCTGCCGCAGCTTCCGGCAGCTCGGCCATGGCGCTGAGCAGACAGGCGGCGATGACGCCCCCGTGCATGCCCCCGAATGGGCCCGCCGCCAGCGGACTCGGGTGCCAGCTTTCTTGGTGACGTTCCACAACCGCAGGATGGTTGGCCATGGGTCTCTCGCCGATAAAGTTGTATGATGAAACTATATGCGATCTGCGTTGCGTCCTGCAACGCGAAAAACCCATAATGCACAGATGAAACTCAAATCGTTTTCAGAGATGAATTGTTCGCTGGCCCAGACCCTCGAGGTGGTGGGTGAGCGGTGGACCATGTTGATTCTGCGGGATGCCTTTTTCGGCATTCGGCGCTTCGAGGAATTCCAGCGCCGGCTCGGAATCGCTCGCAATATCTTGAGCGCCCGCCTGTCGCATCTGGTGACCGAGGGCATCCTCGAGCGACATTCCGTATCCCCGGGTGGCAAGTGGGCCGAGTATCGCCTCACGGCCAAAGGCAAGGCCCTGCAGCCTGCGCTGCTGGCGCTGGTGCAGTGGGGTGACTACTGGTACCCCAACGAGGACGGGATCCGGGTGGAGTTCTTCGATCGTCGCTCCGGCGATTCGATCCTGCCGATCCGGGCCTACTCCCAGGATGGCGAGGCGCTCGAGCCTCGCGATATCGGCGCCCGCCCAGGGCCCGGTGGACCCAAGAACCTCGTCGCGAAACAGTGACGCCCTCCGCGCGGGGACGCTTCGACGCCCTGCGCTTGAGCCCTGGCATGGACCTGCGGCTCGCCCTGGAACGGCGGGCCGAACGTCCGCCTGCCATCGCCCTGGCCGTGGTCACCTGCTGTGGCAGCCTCGACGGTGCCATGCTGCGACCGGCTGACCAATCGGAAGCTCAGCTGCTGTCCGGTCCACTGGAAATCCTCAGTCTTGCAGGCACCCTGAGCCTGAGTGGCGTTCACCTTCACCTGACGGTGGGCGATGGGCAGGGAGCCGTGTTCGGCGGGCATCTGCTGGCAGGCTGCCGGATCAGAACCACGGCGGAAATCGTGCTGGCCGCTCTCCCCGACGCCGTATTCCGCCGCAACTTCGACCCCCGTACCGGGTGGCGGGAACTCACGATCAGCCCCCGGCCGAGCGCGCGGCGCTTACTGCGCAGGTCGCGTTCCTAAACCATTCGTTGCATGCGCAGCAGGTCTGCCCCGTCTGGCCGCCGATGGTGTTCCATATCCACCGGGATGAACGACAGCGACAGCAGCAAGCGCAGCATGGTCACGTTGTCAGCGAAAACCAACGCCTCCAGCGCGCGAAAACCTTGATCACGTGCCACCGACACCACATGCTCGATCAAGGCCGTCCCCACGCCCTGCCCCTTCCGTTCGGGCTCGACGCCGATCCCCAACAGTTCAACTCCTCGTATGCGATCCATTCTCACCACGGCGATGCCCCCCAACGCGCCTCCAATCGACGCGGCGTAGTAGTGCACGCCCTCATTGATGCGACTCGAGAACCAAGCGCTCACGCCGGACGCTTCAAAGGGCAGCCCGGTGAAGCTCAGAAAACGAAGGTTCTCGGGGCTGTTCCAGATGCGGAGATAGGCCTTGAGCAGCTGTTCCAGGTCCTCCTCATCAACTTCAGGAAAACATTCGTGAATGACCATGTCCTGCATCCTCAAAGTTCTCCTCCGCATTGCCGTCAGCGCTGGACGTCTTCAGTCTGGGCCAGGGCAGGATGGCACGAAGCCATCTCGCCTTCATCGGTGCAAGCTTGATCGGCAGCGGGACGGGGGGCTCACACGGGGACCGGACAGCAGGTGGACCTTGGGCTGGATGATCGGAGCGACCTTCAGCAGTCGTCCCCGCACAGCTGCGGATCACGCGCTGCCGTCCGGAGCAGCTGGCGGAAGCTGACCAACAGAGCGCGCTGACGACCCGAGAGGTTACGGCGCAAAGCATTGAGGCGTACCCTTGGCCTCGGAAAGAGCTGGGGAGGACACGGGCATGTCCGGGAATGTCGCAGGGGGCCGCCTCCGCGGTCTGACCCTGCTCGTCGCCACCAAGAAGGGGGCGTTCTTCATCGTCAGCAGCCCCGACCGCTCGACCTTTGAACTGCAGGGTCCGGCGTTTCTCGGGCACATCATTCATCACGTCATCGCCGATCCACGGGACTCCCATACCCTGTTGGCCGCAGCCCGCACCGGCCATCTCGGTCCCACGGTGTTTCGCTCCACGGATTGTGGAGCCACCTGGGAGGAGGCGCAGCGGCCACCGGCCTTTGCCCCTGCCAGGGACGGCCGCAGGAAGGATGCCGTGGAATCGGTATTCTGGCTGACGCCGGGTCACGCCAGCGAACCGGGGGTCTGGTATGCGGGCACGTCTCCGGAAGGCTTGTTCCGCAGCGAGGACGCGGGCGCCCATTGGGAGCCGGTGGCCGGCTGGAACGATCACGAAAAGTGGATCGAATGGACCGGTGACGGTGAGCGCGCCAACCCGGGTGGCTCGCCCCTGCATTCCATCCTCATCGACCCGCGCGACGCGAAGCACATGTACTTCGCCACCTCCACCGGCGGCGTCTTCGAAACCCGGGATCAGGGCGGCACCTGGGACCTGCTCAACACCGGCATGATGGTCGATTTCCAGCCGGACCCTCATCCTGAATACGGCTACGACCCCCACTGCGTCATCCTGCATCCGCAGGAACCCGACGTGCTCTACCAGCAGAACCATTGCGGCATCTACCGCATGCATCGGCCACAGGCGCGCTGGCACCGTATCGGCTACAACATGCCCAAGGAGGTGGGCGACATCGGCTTTCCCATCGTCAGCCATCCCCGCAACCCGGACATGGCCTGGGTCTTCCCCATGGACGGAACCGATGTCTGGCCGCGCACTCCACCCGACAACCGCCCGGCGGTCTATCGTACCGAGGACGCAGGTCAATCCTGGCAGCGCATGGACGCGGGCCTGCCCGCTCCGGCCTGGTACACCGTGTACCGTCAGGCCATGGCGACGGACAGCCGCCACCCGCTGGGCGTCTACTTCGGCACCACCTGCGGCGAGGTCTGGGCTGGCCTCGACGAAGGCTCACGCTGGCAGCGGCTCGCCGCCCACCTGCCGGATGTCTATGCCGTCGAGGTGGCCGAATTCGAGTCATGAAGATCGGCATTCCTTCCGTTCTGGCTTCCTACACGGACGGCGCGCGCAGCGTCGAAGCTGCTGGCGACACGGTTGCGGCCCTGCTGCACGATCTCGACCGGCGTTATCCGGGCATCCGCTTCCGCATGGTGGACGAGCGCTCGCGCCTGCGGCCCCATGTGCGCATCTTTCTCAACGGCGAGGTCCTGCGTGATCTCGCCACACCCGTGCAAAACAACGACGAGGTCGTCATCATGCAGGCGTTGAGCGGCGGATGAAGTCCTGGCATATCGCGGTCATCGGCAAGGGCATGATCGGCAGTGCGGCGGCACGCTACCTGGCTGAGGCCGGCTGTCAGGTCACCCTGGTCGGTCCCGATGAGCCGTCCGATTTCGGTAACCATCCAGGGGTCTTCGCAGCCCATTACGACGCTGCCCGCATCACCCGACGGATGGACCGGGACCCACACTGGGCAGCCTGGGCGACGGCGTCCATCTCCCGCTACAGCGATCTCGAAGCCCGGACCGGCCTGCGCTTTCATCATCCTGTGGGCTTTCTGGCTGCGGCCTGCGGCGGTTCGGACCTCATCGACGCCATGCTGGCCTGCGTCCCTCATGAGCAAGCGATGACGCCTGCGTACGACGGCGGCTGCTTCTGTTTGCCCTCGTCTGCCCGAATCCTGCATGAAGGCAGCCCGGCCGGCTGGATCGATCCCCGTCGTCTGGTTCAGGCCCAGACCTTGGCGGCGGTGGCTGCGGGTGCCCGAGTGGTACGCCTGCCGGTGTGGGCCCTGCGTCCGGCGCCCGATGCGGTGCGTCTGATTCTGGATGATGGTTCGGAAATTCGGGCCGATCGGGTGCTGGTCTGCGCGGGAGCCTTCAGCGGTCCGGTGGGACTGGCCCCGGGGCTGCCGCTGCGGGCGCATGGCCGCAGCGTGCTGCTGGCCCGGGTCGGCGCCGAGCTGGCGGCCGAGTGGGCAGGCATGCCGAGTCTGATCCGGGTCGATCCTGAAGCAGATCTGCCGGACATCTATCTGCTGCCTCCGGTTCGTTATCCCGACGGCGCCCACTACATCAAGATCGGCACCGGCTCCATTGATCATCCCCTGGACGATCTCGAATCCCTGCAGCGCTGGTTTCGAGAGCCCCCCGTGGCCGACGATGCCGAGCGTTTGGCCCGGACCCTGTTCGAGCTGCTGCCGGAACTCACCGACGCGGACCTGCGCAGTGACGCCTGCGCGGTGACCCTGACGCCCAGCGGCTACCCGCTAATCGACTGGGTGGAGCCGGATCGGATCGCGCCCGGTCGCATCGCGGTGGCCTGCGGCGGCAACGGCAAGGCGGCGAAGAGCTCAGATGAGATCGGCCGCATCGCGGCAGATCTCGTCACCGATCGTCTGCAGGATCCTGGGCTTCGAAGGCTGCTCCAACCGTGAGCCCACCAGCTCAGGCTCGCGCAGCATCCGGTTTGTCGAGATCGAGCCCCCACTCCTTCGCAGCACCCTCGGCGCTGCCCGGGTCGATCTCGCCATCCCGCTCCAGCAGGGCCAGGGCAGCGTGGGCAATCCAGGCGGCGCTGACCTCGAAGTGATCGCGCAGATCCGCCCGTGATTCGGACAGGCCGTAGCCGTCGGTGCCGAGGACCGCATAGGGTCCGGGCACCCAGCGGGCGATGCTCTCGCCCAGCGTGCGCATGTAGTCCGAAGCGGAGACGAAGACGCCGCGCTCGCCGTCGAGCAGGGTTTCGAGATAGCCGCGTTCGGGCTCGGCCGCTGGGCGGAGGCGATTGCGGCGCGCCACAGCGTTGCCGTCGCGCAGCAGTTCGCCATAGCTCGTCACGCTCCAGATGTGGGCGGGAATGCCCCGCGCCTCGAGCAGCTCGGCAGCGCGCAGGACCTCCTTCATGATGGCCCCGCTGCCGAACAGGTGGGCCTGACGTTTGCGGCGGCGGTCACCTTCGGCAAGGTGGAAGCGGTACATGCCGCGGATGATGCCGTCCTCCACACCTTCGGGCATGGCCGGCATGAGCTGGTTCTGGTTGGTGACGGTGATGTAGTAGAAGGCGTCTTCCTGGCGCCGGTACATGACGTCGATGCCGTCGCGGATGATCACCGCGAGTTCGTAGGCGAAGGCCGGATCGAAGCTGCGCAGGTTCGGGACGGTGCCGGCCACGAGCTGAGAATGGCCGTCCTGGTGCTGCACACCTTCGCCGTTCAGGGTCGTTCGCCCGGAGGTGCCGCCGAGCAGAAAGCCCCGCGCCATGGAGTCCCCGCAGGCCCAGATCATGTCGCCGACCCGCTGGAAGCCGAAGATCGAGTAGAAGATGTAGAAGGGAATGGTCGGCACACCGTGGTTGGCGTAGGCGGTGCCGGCGGCGAGAAACGATGCCATGGCGCCGGTTTCGCAGATGCCTTCCTGCAGAATCTGGCCGTCCTCCGCCTCCCGGTAGGGCGCGATGCTGTCCGCATCCACCGGCTGATAGACCTGCCCGGCGGGTGAATAGATGCCGGCCTGGGAGAAAAGGCCGTCCATGCCGAAGGTGCGCGCCTCGTCAGGCACGATGGGCACGATATAGCGGCCGAGTTCGTCGTGGCGGATCAGTTTCGAGAGCATGCGCACCACGGCCATGGTGGTGGAGATCTGCCGTTCGCCGCTGCCCTTCAGGTGGTCTGCGAAAAATTCCAGGGGCGGTGCGGTCAATGTGGGGCACTCGACGACGCGCTGAGGCACCGGTCCACCGAGTTCACGGCGGCGGGCCTGCAGATAGGCCAATTCCTCGGCGTCCGGTGGCGGCAGGTAGAAGTCGGCGCGCTGAGCCGCTTCGGCGTCGATGGGGATGCCGAAGCGCTGCGCCAGCTCCACGCGTTCCTCGGGCGTGAGGTTCTTTTTCTGGTGCACGGTGTTGCGTCCGGCGGACTCGCCCATGCCATCGCCCTTCACAGTCTTGCACAGGATGACCGTGGGCTTGCCCCGGCTGTTGGCGGCTTCGGCGAAGGCGGCGTAGATCTTCTTGTGATCCTGCCCACCCCGGCGAATGGTGCGGATTTCCTCGTCGGTCAGGGACTCCATCAGCGCCTGCAGTTCGGGAATGTCCTCGACCCAGTGCTCGCGGACCATGTTGCCGGGTGAGACAGTGTAGAACTGGTAGTCGCCGTCCACGGCCTCTTCCATGCGCTGCTGCAACAGTCCCGTGGTGTCTCGTTCCAAAAGCGGGTCCCAGCCGGAACCCCAGATCACCTTGATCACGTGCCAGTCCGCGCCGCGGAAGCTGCGTTCGAGTTCCTGGATGATCTTGCCGTTGCCGCGAACAGGTCCGTCGAGGCGCTGCAGATTGCAGTTGATCACCAGCACCAGATTGTCGAGCTCTTCCCGGGAGGCAATGTTGATGGTGCCGAGCACCTCCGGTTCGTCGGATTCACCATCGCCGATGAAGCACCACACCCGACCGCTATCCGGCTCCTTCAGGCCGCGCCGCTCCAGGTACTTGGCGAAGCGGGCCTGATGGATGGCAGAGGGCGTGGACAGGCCCATGGAGGCGGTGGGCATGGTCCAGAAATCCGGCATGCGCCGCGGATGGGGGTAGGAGGACAGGCCGCCGCCGGGGGCGAGTTCGCGGCGGAAGTTGCCGAGCTGCTCCGCGCTGAGGCGGCCTTCGAGGAAGGCGCGGGCGTAGACGCCGGGTGCACAGTGGGCCTGAACGTGAATCTGGTCGCCGCCGCCGGCGGCCTGACGGCCATGGAAGAAGTGATTGAAGCCCACCTCCAGCATGGTGGCTGCGGACATATAGGTGGCAATGTGTCCGCCTACGCCTGATCCGGAGTCGAAGGCCTGCAGCACCATGGCTGCGGCATTCCAGCGGATCAGGTTTTCCAGGCGCTGTTCGAGTTCGATGTCCCCGGGATAGCGGGGCTGGGCGCGCACGGGGATGGTGTTGACATAGGGCGTGTTCAGGGCCGCCTCGGGCAGTACCAGACCCGAGCGGGAAGCATCCTGCTGCAGGCGCCGCAGCAGCTCCTGGGCCCGTTCGCCGCCCTGCTCGCGAAGCAGGGATTCGAAGGCATCGAGCCATTCCTGGACTTCGTCGGCCCATTGATCCTCGGCTTCGTCGCGTCGCTTCGCCCAATGGCTCATTCCATTTCCCCGTGATTGCGGACCGCCGATTATAGATGGCGTGCCGTGAGCATTTCATGGCGTTTACTGGCACTTTATGCTGAATATGCGCAACAATATGCTGAAGTTAAGCTCATATGGGGCGAAAACGTGCTTGAACTCGACCGCATCGATCTGGCCATCCTGCGTGAGCTCCAGGATGCGGCACGCATGCCCAACGCCCAGCTCGCAGAGCGCGTGGGGCTGTCGCCCTCACCCTGCCTGCGCCGACTGCGACGGCTGCAGGAACTCGGCTTGATCCGCGGCTTTGCCACCCTGCTCGAGCCGCGCCGGCTCGGGCTCGGCGTCAACGTGTTCGTTTCGGTGACCTTGAACGATCAGGCGCGGCCGGAGCTCGAAGCCTTCGAGGCCCAGATTGCCGGGCATCCCGAGGTGATGGAGTGCTACCTGATGACGGGTGATTTCGATTACCTGCTGCGGGTCGTGGCCACGGATCTCGATGCCTATCAGCGTTTCCTGATCGAGACGCTGACCAGGATTCCCGGGGTCGCCAACATCAAGTCGAGCTTCGCCTTGAAGCAGGTGATTCAGCGCCATGCGCTGCCGCTGAATCACCTGCAGGGTTATCCCTGATTGGTTCGCCTCGACGGGCGATGCTATAAACGTGGCAGGCGCAGCGCGATCGGCCGTACGCAGCGGCGAGCGTGGCGCGGAGAGAGATGATGAGCGCAATGACTCTGGGAGATGCCCAGATGGATTCCAGCGTCGGCGCCCGTCGGCCTGCGCCACGGCGATCGAGTCCGCACATCCTGCTGACGCTGGCCGAGGCGCAGCGGGCCATGCTGGAAGCCAGTACCTTGCTGACGCTAGGGCCCCTGATGCGCACCCTGCCTGCGGGTGATGGCCACGGGGTCATGGTTCTGCCTGGATTCATGGCCACCGATCAATCCACCGCGCTGTTCCGCCGCCATCTGAACCGGCTCGGTTATCAGACCCGGCCCTGGGGTCTGGGTCGTAACCGTGGTCCTCGTGGTGACCTGATGGCAGAGATGGTTACTGCAGTCTCGCGTCTGGCTGACGAAACGGGTGAGGCGGTGTCTCTGGTGGGTCAATCCCTCGGTGGCATCTATGCGCGGGAGATCAGCCGGGCGATTCCAACGCAGGTGCGGCAGGTCATCAGCCTCGGCAGCCCCTTCGGCACCTTGGATGGGGCCGGAACCAATCCAGGTGTGGCGCGGCTGTTCGAACTGTCCACCGGCAAGAGCGCCGCCGAAGCGCGCGCCGAGCAGGGTTTTGTGGACATGAGCGAACCGCCGCCGGTGCCGAGCACGGCCATATTCAGCAAGACCGACGGCATTGCCTCGTGGCGGATCTGCCTCGAGCGGGAAGCGCCCACCACCGACAACGTGGAGATCATCGGCAGCCACTGCGGCATGGCCTTCAACCCGGTGGTGCTCTGGGTGGTGGCGGATCGCCTCGCCCAGACCGCCAATTGCTGGCAGCGCTTCGCCCGCACCGGCGCCCGGCGTTATGTGTTTCCGGGCCCCGTGTTCGCGCCCTGATCGGTGGGCGGTGGTGGCGGTGGCTCGGCAGGCGGCTCGTTGCCGTTGCGGGCGCGGCCCATGATGGTAGCCAGCAGCGTCTGGTAGGCGTCCAGTCCCTGGGCCCCGCCCTTGATGACCGACTGCATCATGTTGCGCAGCAGCGTGCCGTCCAGGCCTTTTTCCACCTGGTCCCGCAGGCGTTCCACCAGCAGGTCGTTGACCGGAGAGACGTCTGGCAGGCCGAGCAGCCGCCGCGTTTCCTCCGGGGTCACGTCGAATTCCATCTTGACCTTCATAAAGGCTCCGGTTGCGGGCGAGCGACGAGTTGCGCAATGTAGCATGACAGTGCGGACCGCGAGGCAGGCCGCTGCGTTCATGCCGGGAGGCCGTAATCCTTGAGAGCCCTGAAGTGAGAGTCCTGAAGAAGTACCCCAACCGCCGTCTCTACGACACCAAGAACAGCGTCTACGTGACGCTGGAGGACGTGCGGCAGATGGTGCTCGTGAATGAGAGCATCCAGGTGGTGGACTCCAAGACGGGTGCCGACCTGACGCGCAGCGTGCTGCTGCAGATCATCGCGGAGCAGGAGGGCGAGGGTCACGAGCCCCTGCTCACCAATCGGGTGCTGCAGCAGCTCATCCGCTTCTATGGCGACAGCATGCAGGGCGTGCTGTCGCGCTATATCGAGCAGAGCGTGATGACCTTCCTGCAGCAGCAGGAACTCTATCAGCGGCGCATGCGTGACGTGCTGTCGGCCTCGCCGGTGAAGCTGGTGCAGAAGTTCGCCGATCAGAATCTGGCCTTCTGGCGCAATCTGGTGCAGAAGGAACAGCGTGAGAAGGCGGACGATGGCGGTCAGCCCAAGGCCGCCGGCAGCGCTGACACCGGCGCAGGCTCAGAGCCGGAAGTCAGCTCCCCCCTGCCCCCTCCGCTGGATCCGGCCGTGTTTGATGCGAAGCAACACAGCCCCTCATCACCTGGGGGCTCGCAGGAAAAAGCTTCAGAAACAGATGCTAAGGGTAAGAAGGATAAATTCGACAAAGGAGCTTGACAGGGTTCGGGCACCCGCATATATTGCACTGCACAAATTGCTGCGTCGCACAACGCGAAGGCAGCTCCAGCAGCGAGGTGTTCGCCATGTCGACTCAAACCCGTATCAAGAGTGTGCTCAAGCCGGTCAATGAACTGGTCGTGCTCAATGCCGAAACCACCGGCTCCATCCTTATGCGTCAGAACGCCTTCTTCGGTGATCTGGTGGAATCCACCGTGCAGCAGGTGAAGACGCTGAGCCAGGCTCAGTCCCTGCGCGATGCCGTCGATGCCCAGCGCGCCTACATGAAGGAAGTGGGTTCCAAGGTGTCCGCCGTGACCCGCGACAACATCGAGACCCTGCGTGAAGGCACCAAGAGTGCCGGCACCGTCGTCAAGGGCGCGCTGCGTCGCGGCCGTGACGAGGTTTCCGAGGTGGTTGATTCCGCCCAGGAGCAGGCCTCTGAGGCCGTCAACACCGCCCGTGCGGAGTTCGCCGAGCGCGTGGCACCTGAGCAGCCGGCACCCACCAGCTTCTGAGCTGGGCCATTCGGCGACCATCGTGAGCAAAACGATGGCTGACGAGACCCTGGTCAAACGGCCGTCAGCGTTCCTTGGCCTGACTGAACCGCTGCGGGCAGCTGCAGATCTCGCATCTCTGCTGCCCGGCAGTCTCTGGTTGAGTTCCGCGCCTCGGGGCGATGGACACCGGGTTGTGGTGCTGCCTGGCTTCACCGGCAGCGATCGCTCCACCGTCGCCCTGCGCGCCTTCCTGCGACGTCAGGGCTTCGATGCCCGGGGTTGGGAACTCGGTACCAATCTTGGCGGACCGGAACAACGCGGCGATCTCGATGATCTGCTGCGGCGTTTGCTCGCTGAGAGTGAGGAGCCCATCAGTCTGGTGGGTTGGTCCTTAGGAGGTGTACTTGCCCGCAATTTGGCGCGACGTCAGCCCCAGGCCATCCGCAGCCTGATTACCCTCGGCAGCCCCATTGGCGGCAGTCCCACTCGAACCCGGGCCTGGCGCTTGTACCGGCAGATTCATCGCGGCCAGAACCCGGAATTGACGGCCCGCTTTGCCAGCGGTGCGCGGCGGGAACCGCCGGAAAATGTGCCCAGTACGGCAATCTGGTCGCGCAGTGACGGCATCGTGCCCTGGCGTATCGCCTGCGAACAGCCCGGCCCGGGCCGGGAAAACCTGGAAGTCCTGTCCAGCCATCTTGGTCTGGCAGTCAATGCTGCCGTGCTGTACGCGGTGGCGGATCGATTGAGTCAGCCCCGGGAGGGCTGGCGCCCGTTCGAAGCACCATGGTGGTTGCGGCCTGTGCTGCGGCCCGCAAAGGTGTAGCCTCGGAGTGGCCTCCAGGCAGGCGCGGGTGTAGACCTAAGGGGAGCCACCATGCAACAGCTCACGGGAATGGATGCGTCCTTCCTCTATTTCGAAACGCCCAACCAGCCGATGCATATCGGCGCGCTGGCGGTCTACGACCCGTCCACGGCGCCGGGTGCCTTCGTGCGCTTCAAGGACGTGCTCGGAACCATCGAAAGTCGCTTGCATATGGCGCGGACCTTCCGCGAACGCGTGGTGCGCGTACCCCTGGACCTCGATCATCCTTACTGGGTGCGCGATGCGGACTTCGATCTGGAGTTTCATGTCCGCCACATCGCGCTGCCGAAGCCCGGCGACTGGCGGCAGCTCTGTATCCAGACGGCGCGTCTGCATGCCCGCCCCCTCGATACCACCAAGCCCCTGTGGGAGTTCTATGTCATCGAGGGGCTCGATCACGTCCAGGGTCTCCCGCCCGGCAGCTTCGCCATCGTCTCGAAGATTCACCATGCCGCCATCGATGGCGTGTCCGGTGCCGAGATCACCGGAGCCATTCACGACCTCGAGCCGAATGCCAGTGTGGCGCCGCCCGAGCAGCCCTGGTCGGCGGATCGCGATCCTCTTGCAGCAGAGCTGATGATCCGGGCCTGGGCCAACAACCTCCGGCAGCCGTTCCACTTTGCCCGGGTCATGGCGAACACGGTGCCGGCCATCGGGCGCGTGGCCGCCGGCTGGCGCAATGAATCGTTCAAGATTCCAGCCCCGGTGCCGCGCACCCGTTTCAACCGCACCATCTCTCCCCATCGGGTGGTGGATGGCCGGTCCTTCCCGCTGGCGAAGATCCGCCGCATCAAGTCTGCTGTGGACGGCGCCACGGTCAATGACGCCGTCCTCAGCATTGTCGGCGGTGCCCTGCGGCGCTATCTGATGAGCAAGAACGAACTGCCCGTCGAATCCCTGGTGGCCATGGCGCCGATCTCGGTTCGCGCTAAGGATCAATCCGGTGCGATGGGCAACCAGGTGGCGGCCATGGCCGCCCAGCTGCGCTCGGACATTGGCGAGCCGATTGCCCGACTGCAGGCGGTTCATGAAGGCACGGTGCAGTCCAAGGCGCTGACGGAGGCGGTGGGCGCCCGCCTGATGACGGACTACAGTCAGTTCATTCCCTCATCTCTGGCCGGACTGGCCGCGCGGCTTTATACCCGCGCCGGGCTGGCGAATCGGGTGCGGCCGATCTTCAACTGCGTGGTGACCAATATTCCGGGGCCCCAGCAATCGCTGTACATGGGCGGTGCACGGCTGATCACCCAGTATGGCCTTGGCCCCATCGTCGACGGCATGGCCCTGATCCATCCGGTGTTCAGCTACTGCGGTGAGATCACCATCTCGTTCACGTCCTGCCGCGAGATCATGCCGGACCCGGAGTTCTACGCCGAGTGCATCGAGGCGTCCTACGAGGAGATGTGTGAAGCAGCGGGTATTCGGGACGAAGCGCCGCCCCCGTCGTCTGTCGTGGAGCCCACCTACAGCGCCTGAAGTCCGAGGGTGCCGTCAGGCGGCCCGGCTTGGCCCCCGAGAATGCACCTTCCCCCTGTGCAGGCGCTTTGCGACACTGGGCAGGAGAAAGGATCCGGGAAACAGGCATGAGCGGACGAGTCGAAGGCAAACGCATTCTCGTGACGCAGGCGGACCGGTTCATGGGGCCTGTCATTGCGCGGCGCTTGCGCAGCGAAGGCGCGGACGTCATCGAGGACGACGCAGCGCCTCGGGGTATTGATGGTGGCCGAGCGATCGCTGAACGCCATGGTGCCGTCGATGTGCTGGTAGCCAATCTCGCCTTGCCGCCTCACCCGGCCCTGGTGGACGAAACCACGGATGCCGACTGGCACGCGCTGTTCGATGCTCTGGTTCATCCCCTCATGGGGCTCGTTGGGACGTCAGCACGATTCATGAAGGCTGCAGGCCATGGGCGCATCATCGGCATGACCAGTGCGGCGCCCCTGCGAGGTATCCCGAAAAACAGCGCCTACTGCGCTGCTCGCGGGGCTCAGAATGCCTACCTTCGGGCTGCTGGGCTCGAACTTGCGCGCCATGGCGTGCTCGTCTGCGCCATCGCTCAGAACTACGTTGCCAATGATACCTACTACCCGCCCGGACTCACCGAGGACGAACGCTTCCTGGAACGCATGCGCGCGGTGGTTCCCGCCCGCCGCATCGGCGACCCGGAGGAAACCGCCTCGCTGGCGCTGTTCCTGGCCAGCGAGGCCGGTTTCATGCCCGGCCAGATCATTCCCTTGGCAGGGGGCTGGACCACGACGCTGTAGCGCTCACCCAGCGTCACTGGACACCTGACCGCTGCGGTGAGCGTGCAGCTTTTCGAGCCGCTCCGAATCGATGGCCGCAATCAGTTCCCGCGTCATCTCTTCACGGCACTCACGTTCCCACTGCACCCGCGCAATGCCCCGGACGCCATGCATGCGGCAGGCTTTGTCCGCGGCACGCATCACCCGCTGGTGCAGATCTTCGAGGCCTTGGGCGCTGGCCAGTTCGCCGCGTTCGAACTCAACGCTCGCCTTGGGCAGATCGCTTGCGGCAGCGAATCCCGACAGCGCCAAACCCGTGATGAACATTGCAGCCCCTGCGATGTTGCGGCCGCTTCTGAATCCCTTGCGACCTTGACTGTCTGCAACATTTCCGGGCTCGATCCTCGTGTTCATGACTACCTCCGATTCTCTCCAACGCCATCGATCCCGATGGCATGATTATTAGGACATTTGCCGGTCCGTCTGATCAGTACCGCAAACGCCGTGTCGTCCTGCTTTGCTCTCGGCCTGTCGCAAACTTTGGTCAAGCGCGGCGGGCCGAGGCGCAAAACAGCTCACAGGGCATCGCTGGTTGTGCTCATCCGGCATCGGCGGACTTCTGTCCACTGCGCTGGGCGTGAAACTGTCTGAGCCGTTCTGAATCGATGGCCACGAGCAGCTCGCGGACCATCTCTTCCCGGCATTCGGCTTCCCAGCGCATCCGCGCGATGCCTCGAGTGCCATGCATGCGGCAGGCCTTGCTCGCAGCACGAAGCACCCGGTCATGCAGATCCTCCAGGCCTTCGGCGCTGGCCAGCTCGCCGCGCTCGAACTCGATGCTGGCCTGAGGGATCCCGCTCCCATGGGCGAGTCCCGAAAGTCCCAGGCCACCGCTGACCATGGCCGCGACGATGAACTTCCAGCTGTTGCTCGTGACTCCGCTGCGATCGGAGCGCGCGATACCGATGTTGCCGATTGTCGTTCTCATGACCACCTCCACGTGGTTGCTGCACCATCCCTGTGGATGGCTCATCTACTCAGACGCTGAATGGGTGGCTGGGGTTTGCAGCGGAGATTGCGTTCCATCGTTCAAACCTTTCTGCTCGTCGCAACATCTCAGGGTTGAGCGTCGACGGGACCACACAAGCGCATGACCGACACGGAAACCGCACTGCTGGAGCAGGATCATCTGGCCCGCGCGCGCAACGGCGATCAGGCCGCTTTTGCCTGGCTCTATCGCCAGAACGTCAATCGGATCTACGCGCTCTGCCTGCGCATGACGGCGGATCAGTCGGTCGCAGAGGAGTGCACCCAGCGGGCCTTCGTGCAGGCGTTTCGCCGCTTGGCCGACTTTCGTGGTGACAGTCGCTGGTCGACCTGGCTGCACCGCGTGGCGGTGAACGAGGTGATGGGCAGCCACCGGGATACCGGGCGGCGACGGTTGCGTGAGGTGCCGCTTGTGGACCCTGACCTGGAACTGTCGCCGAATGCAGAGAATCCTGGCGCCACCCTGGATCTGGAGCGCGCCATCGCGCGGCTTCCGGATCGCGCGCGACAGGTGTTCGTGCTGATCGCCATCCATGGTCACAGCCATGAGGAAGCAGGCGAGCTGCTCGGTGTCGCCGCGGGTACCTGCAAGGCGCAATACCATCGGGCGCGCGGCCTGCTCGCCCAGTGGCTGGGTGTGAACGAAGGAGCTGAGCATGACTGACCACGATCCAGGCGAGGGGCGTCCGTCACTGGATGAAGCCATTGCCGGCCTGCCGCGGGAGCTGGCGCCGGAGCGGGATCTCTGGCCGGCAATCGCTGCGGACCTGCAGGCCGGCCGACGCAGGGCCTGGCTGCAACCGTTTGCCGCGGCCGCTGCCATTGGCTGTGTGGCTGTCCTGGGCTGGCACCTGCTCGATGGACCTTCGCAGGATGAGCCCATCGAGCTGGTCGAGCAGCCGTGGCAGGAGCGGCCGGTGCAGGCTCTGCCCTACGACTTCATCGCCGTGGAAGCCGAGTATGGCGCCGCGCGGGAGCAGCTCGTTGCAGATCTCGATGCACGCCTGGAGCAACTCTCTCCGGAGAGTCGAGCGGCCATCGAGCGCAGTCTCGAAACCATTGCCGGCGCGCTGGTCGATCTCCGCGCGGCGCTGGCCGATGAACCCTTGGACCCCGTCTTGCGGCGTCTGCTGCTGAATCTTCACGGTCAGGAGCTGGCTGTTCTGGCCCAGGTCGAACGCAGCACCCGCGTGGTGCAGGACAGGAGGATGGAGCTATGAGAACCATGACCTTGATCGGAGGCCCAGCGGCTCGAGCGCTGATTGCCCTCGCTGTCCTCGTCAGCGCGGCGGCAACCCACGCTGCCGACTACGAACGCACTCTGCCGGCTGAGCGGACCGGAGAAATCGAAGTCCGCAACCTCTCAGGATCGGTGCAGGTGAGGGGTTGGGACCGCGCCGAGGTGGCCATTGCTGCCCGGCTCGCTGACGGTCAGGACATCGACGTTCAGTCGCGCAGTGGCCGGATCGTCATCGAAGTCAGCCAGCCCGGCCAGCGCCGCGCCCGAGAGGCGGACCTCGAACTGCGCGTTCCCCGGGACAGTCGCCTGCGCGTCAGCGGTGTCAGCGCTGATATCGAAGTGGACGACGTCGCAGGCGACCTGAACCTGAAGTCGGTCAGTGGCCATGTGGATGCTCGCGGCTTCGGCGCCGACCTTGACGTGAGCACGGTGAACGGGCGCATTCGGGCTGTCGGCAGCGGTCAGACGGGCCGCTTGATTGCCAGCACCGTCAACGGCGCCATCCACGTCGAGGGCGCGGCAGGCCAATTGGAGGTGTCCACGGTGAATGGCGAGGTGGCGATCACGGGGGGGCGCTTCGAACGGGTGCGGCTCAATGGCGTCAACGCCCATATTCACGGCCACCTCGAATTGACCGAAGAGGGTCGCTTCGAGGCCGACAGCGTGTCCGGCAGGCTCGCGCTGAGACTGCCCCCGGAGCTGCCGGCCCGTTTCGATCTCGAATCCTTCAGTGGCCGGATTCAGCCCTGCGACGGCGTCAGCGCCGAGCGCTCGAGTCGGTTCGGACCGGGTTATCGTCTGGCCTTTACGCGCGGTGCAGGCACGGCTCAGGTGCAGGCTCGCAGCATGAGCGGTGAGATCGCGCTGTGCGAGCCGGCAGCCAGAGCCCCCGCTTCGGGCGAGGAGCCCCGTCAGTGCAAGTTGTGGTGGACGCGTCCCTCACCCCAGCGGTGAGCCCCTTGACCGTCCTTGGGCCTTTCATGGAGCAGATCGAAACCCCCAGGTTTAGAAAGCCTTTGTAGGCCCAACGGCTTGCAGTCAGCAGGCTCGTCGCATGCCCGTCCGCGGACCGAGCGCGCGCGCCTGCAGCATCCTGCTGCGACTTCCACCCCTTTCCCCTGCGTCAGCGCGGTTGTCCGCCGTCTGCCGCTGCAGTTTGCTAGACTTCCGCAGCGTCAAGTCACGTCCATTAGAACGACCCCAGGGGAGCATTGCATCCATGGCTTCAGCCACGCCGCATCGAGCGGGCCGCGTTCGTCCCACTCTCATCATTCTGGCACTGGCGCTGTTCGGGCTCGGTGCCTGCAGCCCGAAGGAGCCTGCGGCTCCGGAAACCGCGGCGCCCGAGCGGGCATCCGCCGGCGTTCGCCTCACGCCCGAGGCCATTCGTGCCCGCGTTGCCGCGGTCGATGGCGCTGCCATCGCCAACGCCGATGCCCGTCCCGGCGACTGGCTCACCCACGGCCGGACCTATGACGAGCAGCGTCACAGCCCGTTGCGGCGGATCAACACCGACAACGTGGGAGACCTGGGGCTGGCCTGGTACTGGGACACGGGCACCACCCGCGGCCTGCAGGCCACCCCCATCGTCGTCGACGGCATCATGTTCACTACCGGCTCCTGGTCGGCGGTCTATGCCCACAATGCGGTGACCGGTGAGCCCTTGTGGACCTACGATCCCGAGGTGCCCCGGGAATGGGGCAAGTTCGCCTGCTGCGACGTAGTGAACCGGGGCGTGGCCGTGTGGAAAGGCCGGGTCTACGTGGGCACCCTCGACGGCCGGCTGGTGGCCCTGGATGCCGGCACCGGGCGCCCGGATTGGGAAGTCCTGACCATCGACCCGTCCCGCCCCTACACCATCACCGGCGCGCCGCGGATCGTGAAGGGTCAGGTGATCATCGGCAACGGCGGCGCGGAGTATGGCGTGCGCGGCTACGTCTCCGCCTATGACGCCGAGACCGGTGAGAAAAGCTGGCGCTTCTGGGTGGTGCCGGGCAATCCGGCGGATGGCTTCGAGGGTGAGTACCTGCGGCGTGCAGCGGAAACCTGGCGCGGGCAGTGGTGGGAAGTGGGCGGGGGCGGCACGGTCTGGGACTCCATGGCCTACGACCCGGAGCTGGACCTGCTCTACATCGGCACCGGCAACGGCTCGCCGTGGAATCGCCAGGAACGCAGCCCGGGGGGTGGCGACAACCTCTACCTGTCTTCCATCGTCGCCCTGAATCCCGATGACGGCGATCTGGTCTGGTACTACCAGACCACGCCTGGGGATTCCTGGGACTACACCGCCACCCAGCACATGATCCTCACGGAGATCGACCACCACGGCGAAAACCGCAAGGTGATCGTGCAGGCGCCGAAGAACGGCTTCTTCTATGTCATCGATCGCAGCAACGGTGAACTGCTGTCCGCCGAGGCCTACGTTCCGGTGACCTGGGCCAGTCATGTGGATATCGAGACGGGCCGGCCGGTGGAGAACCCCAGCGCAGACTACGCGGAGGAACCCGTACTCACCCAGCCGGCGCCCTATGGCGGCCACAACTGGCACCCCATGACCTACTCGCCGGACACGGGGCTGGTCTACATCCCGGCGTTGGATATCCCGTTCATGTTCGGTCAGGACAACGCTTTCCGCTATCAGCCCGGGGAGTGGAATCTGGCGGTGGATACCGTGCTCAGTGCGCCGCCGGACGATGCGGATCTCGAGTTGGCCAACCGCGCCCTGGTGAAGGGCCATCTGGCAGCCTGGGATCCGGTGGCCCAGCGTGAGGTGTGGCGGGTGCAGCACGCCGGGTCCTGGAATGGCGGTCTGCTTTCCACGGCTGGAGGTCTCATCTTCCAGGGGCGGGCGGACGGCATGTTCGCCGCCTATCGCGCCGATGACGGTGAGCTTTTGTGGGAGACGCCGGCCTACACCGGCATCATCGCCGCGCCGGTGACCTGGGAGAAGGATGGCGTGCAGTACGTGACGGTGGTGGCCGGTTGGGGCGGTGCCTTCGGGCTGGCCTCGGGCATCCCGCCCCAGGAAGGCAACATCATCCGCGAAGGCCGTATCCTCACCTTCAAGCTCGGCGGTGAGGCGCAATTGCCGGTGCCGCCGCCGCTGGACCTTGGCTTGCCGGATCCGCCGCCGCTGACGGCGTCGGCTGAAACCGTTGCCGAGGGAGAACGCCTGTTTCACGCCTACTGCTCCGTGTGCCACGGCGCGGGCGTCGTCTCCAGCGGAGTGCTGGCGGATCTGCGCTACATGGACGAGCAGACCCATGCCGCCTTCGAGGGCATCGTCCGCGGCGGCGCCTACAGCAGCCGCGGGATGGTGAGCTTCGCTCACGTGCTCGATCGGGAGCAGAGCGCGGCGGTGCACGCCTACATCATCAAGCGGGCCCACGACGCTCACGCCTTGCGCGAGGCGGAACTGGCCCAGACCTCTGATTGAACCCGGCTGAGATCGAGCGCGCCAGGGAGGGCGCGCCGAGATCGCTTCCGGGTGAGCTGCGCTCTGTTCCCTGGGCGGCGTCTCTCGGGAAGTGCTGAACAATTCGTCCTGAATTGTTCAGCACACCCCGAGTCCGGCACATGTCCGTACTCGGCTCCCGACGAATTAATGACTTGCGTCATCGATTCGCGAGCGGCACATCCGTGTGCCGCTGGAAACGCTGATAAATCAGCGTTTCCCTAACTCCCGAAGTGCATTTCCAAATCCCCGATGCTGTGGTGTGATTGCCGGGTTCGGTCTCGTTCAGACCAACCGGGCCCAGGGCGTCGGGCTGCGCTTCAGCTTGGGGAGCGAATCATGAGGGTAGGTGACCGTGGACGAACTGGGCGCTCTCAACGGCCTGCGGCTTTGATGACCCTGCGAGGGATCGGGGCGTTGCTGCTGCTCGGCGCGCTCAGCGCCTGCTCCACACAGGGAACCTTCGTGGAAGAGGAAGAAGCGTTCGAGTTCGAGCAATCCATCACCTCGGCGGCGGATCTCACAGAGGTTCTTGGCATTCCTTCCGTCACGGTTCCCATGGATGATGGATCGGCTGTTTGGATCTATGAGGGCATCCACAAACGCCCCAATGCCGCTGCATACATTCCCTACGTGAGCATCCTCGCTTCCGGGAACGACAAGACCTGCACGCGGCTTTCCGTGCGCGTCCATGCGGACGGCAGTTTGTCCGACTGGTCCTACGTTCGGGAAAACGCGACCGAACATTGGACCCGGAAGAGCGATCGCTGTACGCCGACCGCGCCGCGGCAGAGGGCCACGACGACAGGCGCGGCAGAAGCGGCCTAGGAGCCAGCGCGCTAGGACTGGGAGTATGCGAGACGTTCCCACTTCGGCCCGCTCCGATCGCCCAGCCTCGCTGCCACCGAGCCCATGACGCCCACGCGTCCAGCGTCGGCGTTGGTCTTCGACGCCGTCGCCAGGGGTTGCGCGATGAGGGCTTTGAGCGCGCCGTGGCTGGCGCGCTTGGGTGCCTTCAGAGACCCGCGAATGCCGGGTGGTAGCGGACGACGGCCCCGCTGCATTGAGCAAGCGCCCCGGGCCTCAACTCCAGGGCCATGAAGGCATCGCCGGCATCCGGGTACTCACTCTGCACGCCGTAACCGCTCGCCGGCAGAAAGCCGAAGCGCGGGTAGTATTTCAGGTGACCGAGCACCACCACCACTTCCGCGCCAAGTTCCCGGCATGCCTCCAGTCCAGCCCTGATCAGCGCTGAACCGATGCCGCAGTGCTGCCGATCTGCGCTGACGGCCATGGGGGCCAAGCCCATCCACAGGCCGCCAACGTGGCCATCGACCGTGACCGGCGAGAACAGGATGTGGCCTACGATGCGACCATCCTCTTCCGCGACCAGGCTGATCAGCGGTGTCGCCGCTTCTCTCAGCGCGTCCACCAGGGCCGCTTCCTCGGGGCCGGGGAAGGCGGCTTCATTCAAGGTTCGGATGGCCGTCGCGTCGGCGCCGGCTGGGTCTTCGGGGCGAAGCGTCATGTGATGAACATCCTCTGCTATCGATTGACAAGGCCATGAGTCAAGTTAGACTGACACTCTGCCATCAAGTGTCAGAGGAAATGGACATCGACTCATGAAGGCCCACGCCGTCGTCCTCGAAGAACCTGAGCGTCTCTCTCTGCGCGACCTCGAATTGAAGGCGCAGGAGCCCACAGACGTGGTGGTCGAGATGGATTACAGCGGCATCAGCACCGGCACGGAGCGCCTGCTCTATACCGGCGCCATGCCGGCCTTTCCCGGCATGGGCTATCCCCTGGTTCCCGGCTACGAGTCCGTGGGCCGCATCAGTGCCGCAGGCCCCGATTCCGGCCGCAGCGTCGGCGAAACCGTTTTCGTTCCCGGGGCGTCCTGCTATCGCGATGTCCGCGGCCTGTTCGGCGGTACCGCCGAGCGGGTGGTCGTGCCCGGCGCCCGCGTGGTGCCGTTGCCCGAAGGCATGGGCGAGCAGGGCGTGCTGATTGCCCTGGCGGCCACCGCCCGCCACGCTCTGATCCCCGTTGCCGAGGGTGGGCCGCTGCCGGAACTGATCATCGGCCACGGTGTGCTCGGCCGTCTGCTGGCGCGTCTGATCGTCGCTTCCGGGGCGCCGCCGCCTGTGGTCTGGGAAACGAACCCCGAACGCCAGCAGGGCGCCCGCGGCTACGCCGTGCTGGCCCCTGACGACGACGAGCGCCGGGACTATCGCTGCATCTGCGATGTCAGCGGCGACGCCAGCCTGCTCGACACCCTCATCGGCCGGCTCGGCGCCGGCGGCGAAATTGTCCTGGCCGGCTTCTACAGCCAGCCGCTCAGCTTTACGTTCCCGCCCGCTTTCATGCGCGAGGCCCGGATCCGGGTCGCCGCGGAGTGGAAGCCAGCGGATCTGCTGGCCGTCTGCGAGCTGCTTCACAGCGGCAGTCTCGATCTCGATGGCCTCATTACTCATCGCTCCCCGGCGGCTCTTGCCGAGGACGCTTACCGCACGGCCTTCGGCGATGCCCATTGCCTGAAGATGATTCTCGATTGGAGAAGCCCATGAGTACGTCACTGGGGCGCGACGCCACCATTCCCCTCACCGACCTGACCGCAGCGCTGCGGGCGGAGGCGGCTGAACCCGTCCTCGAGCCCGATTACGACCACGATCCCGGGGCCAGTCCGGCCAAGGAGACCCAGGTCATCGCCATCTACGGCAAGGGCGGCATCGGCAAGAGTTTCACCCTGGCCAACCTGTCCTACATGATGGCCCAGAACGGCAAGCGGGTGCTGCTGATCGGCTGCGATCCCAAGAGCGACACCACGTCGCTGCTGTTCGGCGGACGCGCCTGCCCCACCATCATCGAAACCTCGTCGAAGAAGAAGCTGGCCGGCGAGCCGGTCACCATCGGTGACGTCTGCTTCAAGCGCGATGGCGTCTTCGCCATGGAGCTTGGCGGCCCGGAGGTGGGGCGTGGCTGCGGCGGTCGCGGCATCATCCACGGCTTCGAACTGCTCGAGAAGCTCGGCTTCCACGAGTGGGGTTTCGACTACGTCCTGCTCGACTTCTTGGGTGACGTGGTCTGCGGCGGTTTCGGCCTGCCCATCGCCCGCGACATGTGCCAGAAGGTGATCGTGGTGGGTTCCAACGACCTGCAGTCCCTCTACGTCGCCAACAATGTCTGCTCGGCGGTGGAGTACTTCCGCCGTCTCGGCGGCAACGTGGGTGTGGCCGGCATGGTTATCAACAAGGATGACGGCACCGGCGAAGCCCAGGCCTTTGCCGCCAAAGCCGGGATTCCGGTGTTGGCCGCCATCCCCGCCCATGACGACATCCGCAGGAAGAGTGCGAACTACGAGATCATCGGCCGCCCCGGGACGGACTGGGCGCCTTTGTTCGACGAACTGGCCACCAACGTGGCGGAAGCGGCGCCCCATCAGCCGACGCCCTTGAGTCAGGACGATCTGCTCAACCTCTTCTCCGGCGACGCCGTGGGGCGCAACGTGGTGCTGGAGCCTGCCAGCTTCGAGGACATGTGCGGCCGGGAGTTCGTCGACAAGCCCTCTCTGGAGGTGGTGTATGACGACGCCTGAGGCGCCCAAGGCTTCGGGGTCCGCCACGATCCCGGTCACCCAGGTCGGCGCTGACGGCGCGACCTTGGGCGAGGAGGCTGGCGTCGGCTGCCATGCCGGCGCCGAGAAAATGAAGGCGGCCGCCCGCGCCGCCGGCAACAGCGAAGTGCTCGACCGCTATGCCGCCGACTACCCCGTCGGGCCTCACGATCAGCCTCAGAGCATGTGCCCGGCCTTCGGCTCCCTGCGGGTGGGTCTGCGCATGCGCCGCACGGCGACCGTGCTCTCCGGCTCCGCCTGCTGCGTCTACGGCCTGACCTTCACGTCCCACTTCTATGGCGCCCGGCGCAGCGTGGGCTACGTGCCCTTCAATTCCGAAAGCCTGGTCACCGGCAAGCTCTTCGAGGACATCCGCGAGGCGGTTCACGATCTGGCCGACCCGGCCCTTTACGACGCCATCGTCATCACCAACCTCTGCGTACCCAGCGCATCGGGGGTGCCGCTGCGGTTGCTGCCGAAGACTATCAACGGCGTGCGCATCATCGGCATCGACGTCCCCGGCTTTGGCGTACCCACCCATGCCGAAGCCAAGGACATTCTCGCCGGGGCCATGCTCGCCTATGCTCGGGCGGAAGCGGAGCAGGGGCCGGTGGCTGCACCCAAGCACCGGGAGGAGCGGCCCAGCATCACCCTGCTCGGTGAGATGTTCCCGGCGGATCCTATGGGTATCGGTGCCATGCTGGAGCCCATGGGCCTCGCGGCCGGGCCGGTGGTGCCGACCCGGGAGTGGCGGGAACTCTATGCTGCACTGGACTGTGTGGCGGTGGCGGCCATCCATCCTTTCTACACGGCAGCCTGCCGTGAATTCACCGCTGCCGGTCGGCCCATCGTGCCTTCGGGTCCGGTGGGGCACGACGGCACGGCGGCCTGGCTGGATGCCGTCGGCCTCGCCGCCAATGTCCCCCAGGCCAGGATCGACGCCGCCAAGAACATGTTCCTGCCGGCCATTCGCGGCGCCCTGGACGGTGCGGGCATCCGCGGCCGGATCACCTTGTCAGGCTACGAAGGCTCCGAGCTGCTGGTGGCGCGGCTGCTGGTGGAGAGTGGGGCGGACCTGCGCTACGTGGGCACGGCCTGCCCGCGTACCGAGCATTCCGAGCCTGATCGGGAATGGCTCGCGGCCAAGGGCGTGCACGTTCAGTACCGGGCATCCCTGGAACAGGATCTGGCGGCCATGGCCGAGTTCAAACCGGATCTCGCCATCGGCACCACGCCGGTGGTGCAGAAGGCCAAGGAGCAGGCCATTCCTGGCCTTTACTTCACCAACCTGATTTCGGCCCGCCCGCTCATGGGTCCGGCCGGCGCCGGATCCCTGGCGCAGATCGTCAATACCGCCATCGGCAACCAGTCCCGCTTCGACGCCATGCGCAGCTTCTTCGAAGGTGTGGGCACGGGGCACAGCGCCGGTGTCTGGTCCGAACAACCGGTGGATCGTCCCGAGTACCGCGCCCGCTACGCGAAACAGCTGGCGAAGGACGCGGTGCGCAAGGATCCCCAGGAGATCAACTGATGCTCGTCCTCGATCACGACCGCGCAGGAGGCTACTGGGGTTCGGTGTACGTGTTCACCGCCGTCAAGGGCCTTCAGGTGATCATCGACGGCCCGGTGGGCTGCGAGAACCTGCCGGTGACCTCGGTGCTGCACTACACCGACGGCCTGCCTCCCCACGAACTGCCCATCGTCGTCACCGGTCTCGGCGAGGAGGAACTCGGACAGAACGGCACCGAAGACGCCATGAAGCGTGCCCATGCCACCCTGCAGAAGGATCAGCCAGCGGTGGTGGTCACCGGTTCCATTGCCGAGATGATCGGCGGTGGCGTGACCCCTGAAGGCACTAACATCAAGCGCTTCCTGCCGCGAACCATCGACGAAGATCAGTGGCAGAGTGCGGACCGCGCCCTGACTTGGCTGTGGACCGAGTTCGGCCGCAAGAAGATTCCCGAAGTGAAGCCACGCAAGGAAGGCGTAAAACCCAAGGTCAATCTCATCGGGGCCATCTATGGCATGTTCAACTCGGCTTCTGACTTAGCCGAGATCAAGCGCCTCATCGAAGGTATCGGCGCTGAAGTGAACATGGTGTTTCCCTTGGGCAGTCACCTCGCCGACGTCGGCAAACTGGCCGATGCCGAAGTGAACGTCTGCATGTACCGGGAGTTCGGTCGCCTGCTCTGCGAGACGTTGGAGCGGCCCTATCTGCAGGCGCCGGTGGGCCTGCACAGCACCACCACCTTCCTGCGCACCCTGGGAGAACTGCTGGACATCGATCCGGAGCCCTTCATCGAGCAGGAGAAGCACACCACCATCAAGCCGCTGTGGGATCTCTGGCGCTCGGTGACCCAGGACTTCTTCGGTACCGCCAGCTTCGGCATCGTCGCCGGCGAAACCCATGCCCGCGGCATCCGTCACTTTCTCGAAGACGAGATGGGGCTGCCCTGCAACTTCGTTTTCGCCCGCAGTGCCGGCGTCAAGCCGGACAACGCGGCCGTGCGCAAGGCGGTGCAGGAGCAGACCCCGCTGGTGGTCTTCGGCAGCTACAACGAACGCATGTATCTGGCCGAGACCGGCGCCCGGGCCATGTACATCCCGGCGTCGTTCCCGGGTGCCATCATTCGCCGGCACAGCGGTACTCCCTTCATGGGTTACGGCGGCGCCACCTATCTGGTGCAGGAAGTTTGCAACGCCCTGTTCGATGCCCTCTTTCACATCCTGCCCCTGGCCACCGACATGGATAAGGTGGAGGCGACCCCGGCGCGACTGCATCGGCAGCTTCCATGGCAGGATGACGCCCGAGCGGCCTTCGATGAACTGGTGGCGGCGCAACCGGTGCTGGTGCGCATCTCGGCGGCCAAGCGGCTGCGTGATGCCGCCGAAGCTGCCGCCCGCGCCCAGGGTTCCGACAGCGTGGGCATTGATTGCGTCCATGCCGTCGGTCGCGTTCTCGGCCGGGTGCACGCCGCGTGAGCAAACCTGCCTGCCGTGATGGGCGACGGCTCGGGCTGGCGCCCGGCAGGTGATTGCCGACCATCCCCATCGTTTCGAAGTTGCCAACGAGCTGCATGCGCGCCCGTTTCCCTCCCTCGAGGCGCCCTGTCACGCCGTGTTCCTGGCGGTGAAGCGGCGGGAGGCGGCCGCCAGTCGTGACCGCGGCGAAGACCGGGCCCACCTCCTCGCCCTGCTCGACCGTTTCGGCGCTCAGCATCCTGCGGCAGGAGCGACCCATTTCTTCGGCACCCTGGGGCGTCACCGGTTGAAGTGGGAGTGCCACACCGAGTTCGTCACCTACACCCTGTTCGGCGAGGGCATCGCCCCGATTCCCTTCGATGCTTCGAGCTTTGGAGCCATGCCCACGGACTGGCTCGCCACGGCACCTGGAGATCGCCTGACCTCGGCGCTGGTGCGGGTGGCCACCATGGCCGACGACGCCACCATCGACCGCAGCCTGAACGACTGGTTTGATGGTGAAGGACTGGCGGTGGCCAGAGTGCTGGACGGCTCGGCGGTCGTCGCCAGTGACTTTCGTATTGATGCCAATGGGCACACGCGCTTCAGCGTCTTTGCCGATCCGGATATGGGACCGCGGCGGCTGGGCCAGATCGTCCAGCGCCTCATCGAGATCGAGACCTACAAGACCATAGCCATGCTCGGCTTGCCGGTGGCGCGCGAGCTGTCATCGCGATTATCCGAACTCGATGCGGAGCTTGCGGATCTGGTGTCGCGCATGCGCCGTCCTAACGACGAGGCCGAGGCGACGCTGGACGCGCTGCTTGCCATGTCGGCCCGCATCGAGCATCTGCTGGCCAGCAACAGCTTCCGCTTCGGCGCCACCGCGGCCTACGAGGCCATCGTTGCGCAGCGCATCGAGGTCATGCGCGAGGAGCACTACGGTGAGAACACCACATTTGCCGAATTCATGATGCGGCGTTTCGATCCGGCCATGCGCACCATCCGCGCCGCCGAGGAACGTCTCGAACACATGGCGGAACGTTCCCGGCAGGCGGCTTCACTGCTGCTCACCCGGGTGGAAGTGGGGCGATCGGCGGAGAATCAGGCCCTGCTGGCCTCCATGGACCGCCGCGCCGATCTGCAATTGCGTTTGCAGCGCACCGTCGAAGGGCTGTCGGTGGTCGCCATCAGCTACTATGCCGTGAACCTTCTCGCCAATCTGGCCAAGCCGGTGGGGCCGGCCCTCGGACTTGGGGAGGGCGTGCTGCTCGCGCTGCTCACGCCTCCGGTGGTGGCGCTGGTGTGGATCCTGATCCGTCGTATCCGCAAGGGGATGAGCTGATGTTCGACAGGCCTCATGCGGTGGTGATCGGCAGCGGCTTCGGCGGCCTCGCTGCGGCAGTCCGGCTCGGTGCCCGCGGTTATCGGGTGACGGTCCTCGAACAGCTCGACGCCCCCGGCGGCCGCGCCTATGTGTTCCGCCAGGACGGCTTCACCTTCGATGCCGGGCCCACCATCATCACGGCGCCGTTCCTGCTCGAGGAACTGTGGGATCTCTGTGGCCGCAAGCTCGCAGACGACGTCGAGCTGCGCGCCGTGGACCCCTTCTACCGCATCCGTTTCGACGACGGCACGACCTTCGACTGCAGCGCCGATCCGGCTGCCATGCGCGCCTCGGTCCAGGCGTTGGCGCCGGACGACGTCGCCGGTTACGAACGCTTCGTGGAGGAAAGCGAGCGCATCTTCCGCATCGGCTTCGAGCAGCTCGGTCATGTCCCCTTCGGTAGCTGGATGGACATGCTGCGAGTGCTGCCGGATCTGGTGAGGCTGCAGAGCTTCCGTACCGTACACGGGCTGGTGGCGCGCTACGTGCGGGATCCCCGCCTGCGGCAGGTGCTGAGCTTCCACCCCCTGCTGGTGGGCGGCAATCCCTTCAGCACCACCTCGGTCTACTGCCTCATCGCCTTCCTCGAACGGCGCTGGGGAGTGCACTTCGCCATGGGTGGCACCGGCGCGCTGGTCAGCGGTCTGGTGAAGCTGATCGAAGGGCAGGGCGGCGAACTGCGCTGCAACGCCCGGGTGGCGACCATTACCACCACCGGCCGCCGGGCCACCGGCGTGGAGCTCGAAGGTGGTGAGCGCCTCGCGGCCGAGGTCGTCGTGTCCAATGCGGACTCCGCCTTCACCTATCGCAATCTCGTGCCGGCGGCACTGCGCAAGCGCTGGACGGACCGCCGCATTGCCAAGGCACGTTACTCCATGAGCCTGTTCGTCTGGTACTTCGGTACCAACCGGCGCTATGACGACGTGCCGCATCACATGATTCTGATGGGGCCGAGGTATCGTGAACTGCTGGCAGACATTTTCGATCACAAAGTGCTGGCGGAGGATTTCAGTCTCTATCTGCACCGGCCTACCGCCACGGATCCGACGCTGGCACCGGCGGGAGGGGATGCGTTCTACGTGCTGTCGCCGGTACCCCATCTGGAAAGCGGTACCGATTGGACGCAGCGCGCAGAGCCTTACCGGTCGGCGCTGGAGCGGGCCCTGTCCGCCAGCGTGCTGCCGGGACTCGAGTCTGCTGTGGTGAGTTCACGGCTGATGACGCCGCTGGATTTCCGGGATCGGCTGAGTTCGGTCCACGGTGCTGCCTTCGGTCTCGAACCGGTGCTGACCCAGAGTGCCTGGTTCAGGCCCCACAATCGCAGCGAGGAACTCGAACGCCTGTACCTCGTTGGTGCCGGTACCCATCCCGGCGCCGGACTGCCCGGCGTGCTGTCTTCGGCCCGCATTCTCGACACGGTGGTGCCTGATGCCCATGCCCTGGTCTGACATCCATGCCAGCAGCGCGGACCACGCTGTCTGCCGGGCGCTGCTCAAAGGGGGCTCACGGTCCTTCTTCGCAGCCTCCGTGTTTCTGCCGGCTCATGTCCGCGATGCGGCCACGGCGCTGTATGGCTTCTGCCGGGTGGCCGACGATGCCGTGGATCTGGCAGAGCATCCCGAGGTGGCGCTCTTGGCGCTGCGAGAGCGTCTCGACCGGATCTACGACGGCCGTCCCGATGGCGCCGTGGACCGTGCCTTTGCCGACGTGGCGACGGCCTATGGCATTCCGAAAGCGGTCCCCGAGGGCTTGCTCGAAGGTTTCGCCTGGGACACCGAAGGCCGACGCTATGAGAGCCTGGGTGCGCTGACCGGATACGGCGTGCGCGTGGCCGGTACCGTGGGCGTCATGATGGCGCGGCTGATGGGAGCCACTTCGGTTCACGCGCTGGCCCGCGCCTGTGATCTGGGCGTGGCCATGCAGCTCACCAATATCGCCCGTGACGTCGGCGAGGATGCTCGCGCCGGGCGGCTGTATCTGCCTTTGGACTGGCTGGGTGAAGCGGGCGTCGATGCCGATGCCTTTCTCGACGATCCCCGGTTCTCCCCGGGCATTGGCGCGGTCGTCGCCCGCCTGCTGACCGCAGCGGAGCGGCTCTACCTGCGAGCGGGATCAGGCATCGAGGTGTTGCCCCCGCGCTGCCGTCCCGGCATCCGGGCTGCGCGCTGGCTCTATGCGGAGATCGGTCGTGAAGTGGAGCGTCACGGCCTCGACTCCGTCACGACGCGTGCGCTGGTGCCGCCATCGCGCAAGCTTGCGCTGCTGGCCCGGGTGATGAGGGCTAATGACCGCGGCGGGCTGTACGCTCCGCCGCTCCCGGAAGCGCGCTTTCTCATCGATGCTGCCGCCGGAACCCGTTCGGAACAGCGGCATCCGCTGGCCGCCAGCGGCTTCGACCGCCGGGTGCACTGGCTGGTGGATCTCTTCCACGATCTGGAAGCGCGCCAACGGGTTCGTTGAGGTTCATCGCTGGGCCTCACAGGCGTGAAGTGTTTGTGCACCGTTTGGTCCGGGCTGGGTTTTTTCGGGATCGCTATCGCTATCGGTATCGGTATCGAAGTCAAACCCGAACCCGAACCCGAACCCGAACCCGATCCCGATAGCGATAGCGATTTTGAATTGGATGCTTCACATCCTTCGCGCCCACCTCGGCATTCTGAACGGCAGCATCCACTGCACCACGGGCTGACGAAAGCGATCCAGGGACAGGCTCTCGTGCATGGCCGTTACCGGTTCGCCCAAGAGTTTGGTGGTGAGCAGGGAGCGGCTATAGAACGGCGTGTCCTCCAGGGTGGCGAGCACCACGATGTCGCTGTCCTCGGAGCGGCTGGCGCGGGGCATCCGCCAACCGCTGCGCGCGAGACTGACAGCGGGCGGTGGTGACAGCGTTCGGGCAAGACCCTTGCTGTCGAAACGCAGCGCCAGGTTCGCAGTGCGTTGCGCTGTCCGGCTGCGGGTGTCGTAGTAGATCGTGGTGCTGCCGTCGGCAGCGGTGGCCCGTGACCAGTTCCAGTCCCGGAAGGCCAGCTCCAGGGCTTCGCTGCCGTCGTTGCCGTCGAAGTAGCCGTGCCCGGTCCAGCTCCGATGGGGCTGTTCGAGTCTGACCTCCACCCGCGCGCAGGGCGCAAAGGGCGTCCAGCGATGGCGTTGCTGTCCGTCGAGCGGAAAGCTCGCTCCCGGCAGGGCTTCGGGCCACAGCAGAACTTCCCCCCGCAGCCGGCTCGGCAGCGGCACGGTGATCTCATCGAAGCGGGCCCGCAGTCTGCTGCCATCCCAATCAAGCTGACTCGGTCCGATCTGCAGCCGATCCGCATCTCGTTCCAGATCGCCGGCGCCGCGTTCCGTCATGGCCCAGCGCTTGCTGCGCCGGCCGTACACAGCGATGTTCATCGCACAGTGCTGCTCGGGCGCGGCGCCGGGGTCACGACGTCGCGCGCGGAAGTAGTAGGGCGAGAAAACGCTGCCGATGAATGCGATCAGGGTCAGGCCATGCTGGCCGTCATCGCTGATGGCATCGAGGTACCACCAGCAGTACCCGCCGGCAGTCACATTTCGGGCAAACCCAGATCCTTGCGGATCGAAGCTGCTGCCTGACGACCGGACAGAGCGGCCATCGGCAGCCCCGCCCCCGGATGCACGCTGCCCCCCGCCAGATACAGCCCCGGGACCCGGCTGCGACTCCCCGGCCGTCGGAATGACGCCTGCCAGCCGTGGGTCGCCTGACCGTAGAGCGCTCCCCCCGTCGCGGGGAACAGTCGTTCCCAGTCCGTCGGCCTGCGCGTCAGCCAACTCTCGGTCGATCCCTGCAGTTCCAGGCCGAAACGGGCGAGGTGGTCGAAGGTCTGGCATCGGCTGGTCTCCGCATGATGGTTGCCGTCGGCAGGAGCATTGATGAGGCAGAACAGGCGTTCCTCGGTTTCCGGGGCTTTGGCGTCGGCCGTGGCGGCCCGGTCCTGGGCGCAAAGGTAGACCGTGGGCGCGTCTGGCACCCGCCGCTGGCGGAACAAGGTGTCGAACTCCTGCTCGTAGTCGGCGCTGAAGAAGACATTGTGATGGGTCAGCTCGAAGCCCCGGGCGCGGCCGAATCCGACCTGGGTCACGGCGGAGAGCGAACGCTCCGATGCGGGGTTTGGAGCGGTGGCTCGGCTAACTCCTTCTCCGAGCAGCCCGCCGGCCAGGGCGGCCTGGTCGCCGTTGAACACCACCGCATCCGCAGTCAGGACCTCGCCGCTGGCAAGCTCGACGCCGGAAACGCGGCGATGGTCGAGGTTCAGGCCCACCACCTCACTGTGGTAGCGGTAGGTGGCTCCGCAGCGTTCGCCGAGCTTTTCCACGGCCGTCGCGAGTCGATGCATGCCGCCCATGACCCGCCAAACGCCGGCAAGTTCCACGTGCGCGATCAGCATCAGGGTGGCGGGCGCGAGAAAGGGCGAAGAGCCGCAGTAGGTAGCGTAGCGACCAAAGAGCTGCTGCAGTCGCGGATCCTGGAAGGTGCGGCCCAGCTCTTGCCAGAGGGTGGTGAACGGCGAGATCCCCAGCAGACCGGGCAGGCCTCTGATGCCGGCACGGCCAATGAGGCCTGGCAGGCTGGGGCGCTTGGCGCGCATGTAGGTGTGCTCCAGCGTGTCGTGGATGGACTTCGCCCGGCTTCGGAAAGCGGCGAACCGGCGCGCTTCGGCCAGGCCCGCGAAGTCACCGATGGCCTGCTCGGTGGCCAGCGGGTCGGCATGCAGGTCGAGGCGTGAACCGTCCAGCCAGGCATGACGTGCCAGCAGGGCAGCGGATTCCAGCTGCAAGTGATCGTCGAGACGTTCCCCGGCGTCCTCGAACAGGCCGTCGAAAACGTCGCGCAGGGTCAGCACCGTGGGTCCGGTATCCACGAGCGTCCCGCCCACGGCCGCGGGCCGCAGCTTGCCGCCGGGTCCGTCGGCGCTTTCGAGGACGGTGACCTGCGCCCCTGACCGCGCGAGTTCCACCGCGGCAGTGAGTCCGCCGATGCCCGCACCGATGATGAGTACGCGTGGTGAACTGCGGGGGCCGGCCCGGGGCTTGGGTTCCTTCCTGGATGCTGGTTGGGACAGCGTGGCGCACCTTCATTGACGGTCGTTTGACGGTTGGTCCATGGGATCGACCGGGGTTGCGGACCGATCCGCTGCACTGAGGTCTGACGCAGGCTTTGACTCGCCTTGCCGAATGTGTCTATTCTACATGACGCATCAGGGTGTTTGTATGGTGTGACAATCCTGGGAGGCCGCCATGGAAGCGAGTCAAAGAATCGAGAACGCCCTGAAAGCGACGATCTTCGCTGCGCAGGCTGCTGACGGTCCACCTCTGCTGCAGCAGGCTCTCGGGTATGCCGTGTTTCCTGGCGGTGCCCGGGTGAGGCCGCGGCTGACCCTGGCCGTGGCGACCGCCTGCGGCGGCGGCTGTCCGCGCCTTGCCGACTCGGCGGCTGCCGCCATCGAACTGCTGCACTGCGCCTCCCTGGTCCACGATGATCTGCCCTGCTTCGACGACGCCAGCAGCCGCCGTGGCAAACCCTCGGTGCATGCCGCCTATGGCGAACGCATCGCCGTTCTCGCCGGCGATGCACTGATCGTGATGGCCTTCGATGCGCTGGCCGCCGGTGGCAGCAATGCTCCAGAGCGCATGCCTGCCGTGCTGCGCATCATTGCTGCCGGCGTGGGCGCGCCGAACGGCATCGTCGCCGGCCAGGCCTGGGAGTGCGAGCCCAGCGTGGACTTGAGCAAGTATCAGCAATCCAAGACCGGTGCCCTGTTCGCTGCTGCCACCATGGCCGGGGCGGCAGCGGCAGATGGCAACCCGCTGCAGTGGCGCCGGCTCGGTGAGTGCCTCGGCGAGGCCTTCCAGGTGGCCGATGACCTCTGTGACGTGCTGGCACGCACCGAGGAATGCGGCAAGCCAGTGGGCCGCGACGTGGCCCTCGATCGTCCCAGTGCCGCACGTGAGCTCGGTCTGCCCGGCGCCGTCGCGCGATTGAAAGGCCTGATCGAGGATGCCCTCAATGCGGTTCCCGACTGCCCGGGACGTGACGCCCTGCAGACCCTGCTGCTGGCGGAGTCCAAGCGTTTCCTGCCCAAGGACATGGCCCAGCGCGCGGCTTGATGCACTCGGGCTTTGATGACGTGTCCGGGTGAAGGGGCTGCGCAGACTGCGTAATCGGCTGTTGGGCAGCGTCCGCTTTCAGCGCCTCGCCGCCGCCTTTCCCCTGACCCGGCCCATCGTCCGGGTCCAGACCCGGCTTTTGTTCGATCTCTGCGCCGGCTTCGTTTACGCCCAGACCCTGCAGGCCGTGGTTCAGCTTGACCTGCCGCGGCTGCTCGCGGAGCAGGAAGCCATGACCCTCTCGGCCCTTGCCGGCCACCTCGGTCTTCCACCCGAGCGCCTCGACGTTCTGCTGCGCGCGGCGGTGGCGCTGCGGCTGCTGGAGCGGGAAGGGGAGGCCTATGCCCTGGGTCCGAGGGGCGCTGTCCTGCTGGGCAATCCCGGACTGCTGGCCATGATCAGGCATCACGCCCTGTTCTACCGGGATCTCGCTGATCCGCTGGCGCTGCTGCGGGACACCATCGACACCGATCTCGCCCGCTACTGGGCCTACGCGAAGGCTTTAGAACCCGGTGCGCTGGACGGCAGTGCCGTCTCGGCCTACTCGACCTTGATGGCTTCCTCTCAGGAGATGCTCGCGGACAGCATCCTCGATGCCTACCCGTTCGCGCGCCATCGCGTTCTGCTCGACATCGGTGGCGGACTGGGCGCTTTCGTAGCCGCTGTGGCTCGACGTGCGCCCGCCGTCGAACTGCACCTCTGGGATCTGCCGGCGGTGGCGGAACAGGCGCGGGCCTGGCTGGGCGACCGCGGGTTGGCCCGCGCCAGCGTCCACGGAGGAGACGCGTTCCGGGACGCGCTGCCGGTACCGGCCGACCTGATTACGCTGGTGCGCATCATTCATGATCACGACGACGCCAACGTCATGACTCTGCTGCGCGCCATCCGGCAAGGGCTGCCGGCATCTGGCGCGCTCGTGATCGCTGAGCCCATGGCCGAAACCCGGGGTGCCGAGGCCATGGGCGGCGCCTACTTCGGCTTTTATCTGCTGGCCATGGGCAGCGGGCGACCGCGGTCGCGGGAGCGCCTCGTGCAGATGTTGAACGAGGCCGGGTTCCGGCGCGTTCGTGAACAGCGTACGGCCAATCCGCTGCTGCTTCGGGTTCTTGTCGCCCGCCCCTGACAGCCTGCGCCAAACCCCTGCTCATCACGCCGCCGGCCCCTGTGGGCCGGCCGCCTGCTGTTTCAGCGCTGCCAGGATGGGTTGACACATCCTCTCGCCAAAAGTGTTCGTATCGGTTGACACAGGAATTAGTCAATGTAGGATGACATCTGGGGCTTCAGCGGCCCTGTAAGAGTGCGGATACAGTACAGATGCGAAGACAGGCAACAGCAGCACAGCGGCCCTCGATGCCGCCCCACGACGCGCCGGCACCGTTCAGGGTGGCCAGGACGCAGTGGTTGTCGCCGCGGGGCCTGTTACGCGAGGTTCAATCGCCCATCTGCTCCGCCCTCGGTGTTGCCCTCATCCCCACCCCCTCACATCAAATCCCGATTCACGCGCCGAAGTTCGTGGCCGCGGGAATCGTCCGCCATTCACTCGGGGCCCATTCCGGGTGCAATACGCCGCACGCTGCGGCAACGGCCGTCAAGGCTGCAACGGGAGGAAGTAACAATGTCCGAAGGAAGCTCGCAAGGCTCGCTCTCGGGGCTCACCGACTCGGAGGCCCAGGAATTCCACGGGGTTTTCGTGACCAGTTTCAGCATCTTCACCGCAATCGCGGTGGTGGCGCACATTCTGGTCTGGTTCTGGCGCCCCTGGCTGTGAACGCTGCAGGTCGACCTCTGGCGTGCCGCGCCAGACCGGTTCGGCCTGCTGGCATTCCGACACTGAACTAGGAGTTCGAAACATGTGGCGTATATGGCTTTTGTTCGATCCACGCAGAGTGCTCATTGCTCTGTTCACGTTCCTGTTTGCGCTCGCTCTGCTCATTCACTTCATTCTGCTGAGCACCGACCGCTTCAACTGGCTGGAAGGCGGGGCAGCGTCCGCGGCTGTTCCGGTCGCGACCGTCGCTGCGGTGTCCCACCGCAACGACTTTACGGCAACCACATAGTGGGGGCGCGTCCGGGACGGGGCATCCGGACACCTTCGGGTGACTGAGGTTCACCGTCCCGGGCGTCAAAGGACGGTCCGTGATCGACACGGGCGGTCCCACCACCTGGAGGGGAGGTACGACAGATGTCGATGCTGAGCTTCGAAAGAAAATACCGCGTCCGCGGGGGCACGTTGGTCGGCGGCGACCTGTTCGACTTCTGGGTGGGGCCCTTCTACGTCGGCTTCTTCGGCGTCCTGACCGTGTTCTTCACCTTCGTCGGCACGGGCTTGATCGTCTACGGTGCGGCCATCGGGCCGACCTGGAACATCTGGCAGATCAATATCGCACCACCGGATCTGTCCTACGGTCTGGGCATGGCACCGCTGAAGGAGGGCGGGCTGTGGCAGCTGATTACCATCTGTGCCGTTGGGGCATTCGGATCCTGGGCGCTTCGACAGGCTGAGATCGCCCGCAAACTCGGCATGGGTCTGCACATCCCGTTTGCTTTCGGGGTGGCTGTGTTCGCCTACATATCACTGGTTGTCATCCGTCCGATGCTGCTCGGAGCCTGGGGTCATGGTTTCCCATACGGCATTCTCAGCCATCTGGACTGGGTGTCCAACGTGGGCTACCAGTACCTGCACTTCCATTACAACCCGGCGCACATGATCGCCGTCAGTTTCTTCTTCGCAACAGTGTTTGCACTGTCGCTGCACGGTTCGCTGATTCTTTCGGCAACCAATCCCAAGGCGGGTGAACGGGTCAAGACCCCTGAACACGAAGACACGTTCTTTCGCGACACCATCGGCTACTCGATCGGCACCCTGGGCATTCATCGCCTGGGCCTGTTCCTCGCTCTCAATGCAGGCTTCTGGAGCGCTGTCTGCATCATCCTCAGCGGTCCTTTCTGGACCCGAGGCTGGCCGGAGTGGTGGAACTGGTGGCTCGATCTCCCGATCTGGTCTTAAGCGGGGGAATGACAAATGGCTGAGTATCAAAACATCTTCACGCAGATTCAGGTTCAGACCGTACCGGAGTCTGGAGTACCCCTGCCTGCCGGCAGCTGGCCACGCACCGGAACGCCGGTGCTGCAGTACTGGCTCGGCAAGATCGGCAATGCCCAGATCGGACCGATTTACCTCGGTACGCTGGGTGTGGCGTCACTGCTTTGCGGTGTGATCGCATTCCTGGTCATCGGCTTCAACTTCTGGGCCCAGGTGAACTGGGATCCCCTGCAGTTCGTTCGCCAGCTGTTCTGGCTGGGGCTGGAACCGCCGGCGCCCGAGTACGGATTGAGCATTCCGCCGCTGGCGGAGGGCGGCTGGTGGCTGATCGCCGGTTTCTTCCTGACCACGTCACTGCTGCTGTGGTGGACCCGCATGTACAAGCGCGCTCGCGCGCTGGGCATGGGGACTCACGTGGCCTGGGCGTTTGCTGCGGCGATCTGGCTCTATCTGGTTCTGGGCTTCATTCGTCCGGTGCTGATGGGCAGCTGGGCCGAGGCGGTGCCTTTCGGCATCTTCCCGCACCTGGACTGGACGGCGGCGTTCTCCATCAAGTACGGCAACCTGTTTTACAACCCTTTCCACATGCTCTCCATTGCCTTCCTTTATGGCGCCACCCTGCTGTTTGCCATGCACGGTGCGACCATCCTGGCCGTGGGCCGCTACGGCGGTGAAAGGGAGATCGAGCAGATCACCGATCGCGGTACGGCATCGGAGCGGGCAGCTTTGTTCTGGCGCTGGACCATGGGCTTCAACGCCACCATGGAATCCATCCATCGCTGGGCCTGGTGGTTCGCTGTTCTGTGTCCGCTCACGGGCGGCATCGGCATCCTGCTCACCGGCACGGTGGTGGACAACTGGTATCTCTGGGGCGTCCATCACGGCATCGCACCGGCCTATCCGGAGGCCTTCCCAGCGGCCATCGATCCGGCCATGACACAGGGGGCGGCACCATGAACCCAGTCACAGGAATTTTCCGGGCACGCCGGTTCGTACAGGTGGCAGGTGCTGCGGTGCTCGCCTCGCTGGGCCTCGCAGGATGTGAATTGCCTACCGGCAAGGACAGCGAGCAGCTCGGCTACCGCGGCACCGGCATGGAGCAGGTGACCAACGCCCGAACGGAGGCGCAAAGAGCCGCTGCCAATCAGGCACCGCCGTCCCTCGATCCGGTGGAGCCGGCGGGACCCCTGGCGGGAGATCTCTACGACAACGTGAAAGTGCTCGGCGACCTCACCATCACCGAGTTCAATCGGCTGATGAACGCCATGACGGAGTGGGTATCGCCGGAAGCAGGCTGCAACTACTGTCATGTGCCCGGTGATTTCGCCGACGAGAACATCTACACCAAGGTGGTGTCCCGGCGCATGCTGGAGATGACCAAGGCGGTCAACGAGCAGTGGGAGGCCCACGTCGGCGATACTGGCGTCACCTGCTACACCTGCCATCAGGGGCAACCGGTGCCGGAGTATGTGTGGTTCGATGATCCGGGTCCGCGTCAGGCCGGAGGCATGGCGGCTAGCCGGCGTGGCCAGAACCTGGCCAGCTCCAACGCCGGGTCCACATCGCTTCCCCACGACCCCTTCTCGCCCTATCTGCTGGGGGACAGGGAGATCCGTACCATTCCCACCACCATGCTTCCCGAGGGCAGCAACCCGGGCAACATCATGGACACGGAAGGCACCTACAGCCTGATGATCCACTTCTCGGAGTCCCTGGGGGTGAACTGCACCTACTGCCACAACACCCGTTCTTTCGTCGGCTGGGAAGGTTCTCCGCCTCAACGCACGTCGGCTTGGCACGGCATTCGGATGGTCAGGGAACTCAATCTGGATTATCTCGACCCGCTGCAGCCGGTGTATCCGGAGTCCCAGCTCGGCCCTCACGGGGACGCCCCCAAGGCCCATTGCGGCACCTGCCATCAGGGCGTGAACAAGCCCCTGTATGGCGCCAGCATGCTGGCCGACTACCCCGAACTCGACAAGGTACGGCGCGTTGCCAGGGCAGCGATGCCCGCAGCGGAGCCGGTGGTGGCCAGCGCGGTGGTCCAGGATGCGGTCGAGGCAGCGGAAGCCGTCGAAGACATGGTCGACGACGACAGCGAGTAGATCTTCCAACGCGAGCAAGACCCCCGCGGTCGATCCCCGCGGACCTTCAGGCCGGATACCCTTCAGGGTGTCCGGCCTTTTTCATGGGTCCTCCATGCGCATCATCCAATCCGACGTGGCGGTGAGGCCCTGCGTGAATTTTCCGCCATGCGGCCGAGCTCACCGCCCGAATCCAGCAATGAGCCCCTGTGGGAAGTTTCACGGAGCGATTCGCCGGGAGCGAATCGCGTCGCAGGCAGTGCGTCCGAAGGATGCGCACCAGGGATGGTGTGCAACCGCGCAGCGCAGGGGAGCGATGGCGTAGCCTTTGATCGAAGTTGTCCGGATCGGCCCCCTTCGCTGCGCTGCGGGTGCCTTCCCAACGCAGCTTCAGGGCGGTGCCTGACGGCCGATTGCGGTGCGGGATCGGAAGCCCCATCGAAACAGGCCGTCGAGGGTGATGGGCAGGACCAGGAAAACGTGCTCGAGCAGACCGAGGGTCAACAGCGTGCCGACAAGCAGCAGGGCTGCAAACTCCGCGCTGCCTGGGTCAGCCGCGATGGCGGCAGCGAACACCCACCCGACTGCCAGCAATGAGGCCGCGATGGAGAACGGGAACAGTGGATTCATGCGGCGACGGCTGAAGTAACTGGCCAGATAGCCGAGGTGTTCCGGCAGCCAGCCTTCATTGAGGTTACGGACACCGAGAAAGATATTGAGCTTGGTGCTCAAGCGCATGAGCCAGAGCGCCAGGAAGGTCCAGCCACCGACGGCGTTGTCGGCACCGAGGCTGATCCAGAGCACGCCAACAAGCGTTCCGACCAGCAGCAGCTCGTGGTGGGCAATGGTCTCGAAGGCACAGATGAAGCGGCGCCAGCCCCGGGCGTCGGGGGGGCAGTCGCTTCGGCGCGGACCGGTGACGAAGCCCATCAGGAAGCTCATCTCGATCCAGCCCCAGATCAGCAGCGCTGCGGTGAAGCCCAGGTAGGCGCCTGCAGCGCCCGGTAAGGAACCGGCGTGAATGAGGCCGAATATCGCAGGAATGACCAGTACGGTGGCGGCCAGCATGCTCCAGCGATGGGTGCTGCGGGGCAGGCCATCGAGAAACAGGATGGCACCGGTGCTGAACCACCACAGCAGCAGGGCGTAGAGAATCGGGGCTGCCGTCGTCGCCATCAGCAGGCCGCCATCAGCTAGGCCTTGGCCTCGCCGCGATCATTCCGGGCTGCGATCGAGGAGTTGGGCGAAGGCCTGAAAGTTGTCGGGCCCGAAGGCGACCAGCTCGACCCAGCGTCCCGTACTCGGGTCATCCAGGGTCAGGCGTCCATCGGACCAGCTCGACAGTCGGTAGGGTGGCTCGGTCCCGACTTTCTTGCTGCGACGTTCACGTGCCATGCCGCGCATCACGCCACGGACGAAGCCATGGGTTCCCGGTGACAGCACATCCACGGTCTCGCCACCGGGGTAATCAAGAATCACCACCGCGCCATCGCTGCGGTCGAGGAAGAGCAATTCGCGGCTGTACTTCAGGTCCGACCATTCCGCTGGATGGGCCTCGCTGTCTCGGGAGCTCTGGTGGTAGTAGGCCACGGCAGCCACCAGCAGCAGAGCGCCGGCCACGGCCACCCATGGGCCGAGACCCATGCGTGACGTGGCAGCTGCTTGTGATTCGGCCATGAGCTTCTCAGAGGGTTCCCTGATGCATGCCGGCGAGGCGGCCATGCAGGCGTTGCCGAGGATCCTCGGCCGGTGCTTCGAGGGTCGAGCCGGGGCCGGTGACCGCTTCGCCGGCCATGGCCCGCGCGAGCAGGTCGCCCACGGCGGCAGCATGGGCAATGCCTCGCAGCATCGGTTGAGCGGTGCCCATGGTCCAGGGGCGGACATTCGGCCACATGACGATGTAGGACACCCGCTCGCCCTCGACGAGTTCCAGCGGAATGTCGCCGGTACCGTCAGGATAGGTCTTCAGTGCCGCAGACCGGATCAGCTTGAAGGGCAGGTTCACCGCCATGGAGATGGCGATGCCGAAGCGGATCACGACCCGCTCGCTGGTGATGGTGTACACCGTCACCTTGGCCGTGAGCCAGGCCAGCAGCAACAGGACGCCGACGGCCAGCAGGGCCAGGCCCACGAACATCGTCGTCGCTTCGATGGCACCGAAGAAGCCCTCACCCTGATACAGGCCGTGACCGAAACGCCAGGCCACCAGCACTGCGAAATAGATCGACAGGATCGGGACATGGAAGGTGCGGCGCGCCACGGTCTTCCAGTGCGGAGCGCCCTGCCAGATGATCCGCTCCTGTCGGGGAGGAAGCTCCGGCAGTCCCGGAATCGGTTCGAGGTCGTGCTCCCGGTCACTCATATCAGCGGCTCCCGACGATCCATGGCATAGAGGTGGCCGCTGCCGAAGTAGGCCATGGTGCGGTCCTCCTCGAGCAGGGTGACCTGATCCGGGTTGCTGCGGGAGGGCGCGTCCGCGAAATGGTGGGCGCACACGGAGGCCACCCGAACTTCGAACGGCCGTCCATCGATGAGCCGGGCCGATACGGGCACAGACGGATCCGCCTTGATCCTGCCGGCCATGCGCTTGATGGTGGCGAGCATCATCGGCAACAGCACGTTGTGGCTGCCGCCGGTCGCAAGCGGGACGTCGATCTCCAGGTAACGGATCATCACCTCGGAGCGATCCACCCAGACATCCTTGACGGTACCGGCCACCTTGCCGTCGGCCGCCACCACGCGCATGCCCCGTGGATCCGGATCCCTGCTCGCCACCTGGAAGTCACCGGCGACCCGCAGCGGCACGATCTTGACGTGGCCCTCGAAGGTGCGATCCGGTTCGTCCGCCCGCTCTGCCCAGGCCGCCGGGCCGACGCCGTCGATCATGGGGTTGCCCGTGGGCTCCAGCGGTGCGCCGGGCCAAGGACCGATGGGCTCAGCCTTCACCTCGCGACGGTCAGCGCGACCATCGGATACCGTAGCCGTGCCACCGTGGGGCAGCTGGTAGGTCTTCGCCGGCGGCATGGCCGGGAAGCCCTGCACCACCACCCGGCGACCCTTGTCGGACTCCAGCGGGTAGCCTTCGCGCTTGTTTTCGCGATGCAGGTAGAGAATGAGGAAGAAGAAGAACACCCAGAACACGTACAACACCACCTGGGCGACGTTGATGTACTCGGTAATGGCGCCTGTAGGCATGGTGACACCCCTTTGAAGCTGAGCTTCGATCAGCCTGGAAATTCAGCCAGACCGAAACGCGTCGCTGGTGGCGGAACCGCAACTCTTGCGGGTCTTACCAGCGGACCGATTGCGATCAGCGCTGCGAACAGCAGCGCGATCTCCAAGTGATACACGAACGAATAACCGGCCTCGGGGGCCGTCATGCCGGCGCCGAACACACCACGTGCGGCGAACATGTTGATGAGGTCGCGCAGCGCGCCACCCAGAAATATGGCCGACCCTGCGGCCGTGGCCTGTACGGCGCCCCAGGCGCCGAGAGCGATCCCGTTCTGGCCGCCGTTGTCGCGGCTCATGGCCGCCACCAGGGTACCGACGGCGAACAGGCCGAAACCGAAGCCGATGGCCAGCGTGCCCAGCCGGAAGCAAAGCACCGAATCCAGGGGCGCGGCGAAGATCACGGCCGAGAATCCGCCGATGCCGATCAGGGCTCCGATGGCGCTCAAGCGGTAAGGGTCGGCACCGGTGGCCAGACGGCGGGCTGCCAGGGCGAAGGCGATGAGGGTGCCGCCGGCGAACATGGCCGTCAGCAGCGTCGTCGCGCTGACCGAAAGTCCGAGCACCTCGCCGCCATAGGGTTCGAGCAGAATGTCCTGCATGTTGAAGGCGGCCGTGCCCAGCGCTACCGCCACCAGAAAACGCTTGGCCTTCGGGCTCGCGATGTAGGCACCCCAGGCGGCGCGGAAGTCGGCCACCGTGCTGCGTTCGCCTCTTGTCTGGGCCGGACGTCTCGCCTCCTGCTTCCACAGGGCGATGCCGTTGAGCAGGATGGTGACCACCGCCGCCCCTTGTACCACCTGCACCAGCTTCACCTGTTCGAAGTCCACCAGCAGCAGCCCGAACACCACCGAACTGCCCACCATGCCCACCAGCAGCATTACGTACAGCAGCGCTACCACCCGTGGGCGTGACTCCGGTGGAGCGAGATCGGTGGCCAGGGCCAGGCCGGCAGTCTGAGTGGTATGCAGGCCCGCTCCCACCAGCAGGAAGGCCAGGGCGGCGCTGACGTGGCCGAGCCAGACGGGGCCGTGGGTATCCCCGGAAAGGATGATCAGAGCGAAGGGCATGATGGCGAAGCCGCCGAACTGCAGCAGCGTGCCGTACCAGATGTAGGGCACCCGCCGCCAACCGAGGGCGGAGCGATGGGTATCGGAGCGGAAGCCGATGAACACCCGGAACGGGGCAATCAGCAGCGGCAGCGAGATCATGGCTGCGACCAGCCAGGCGGGAACGCTGAGCTCTACGATCATGACGCGGTTCAAGGTGCCGTTGAGCAGCACCACGGCCATGCCGACGGAGACCTGGAACAGGGCCAGTCGCAGCAGACGGCCGAGGGGCAGTTCCAGGGAGGCGGCATCGGCAAAGGGCAGAAAGCGCAGCCCCACGTGGGTCCAGGCCCTGGCCAACAATGCATTGGTCGATCGGATCTGCTGCATGCCCCGTCGGTTTCCCGGCTGGTCTCGCTTCCCCCTGCTTCACGGTCGCAGCAGGAGGTCGAGACGATGTTCTTTTGCCCACCTGCTTGCGCCATGGCGGGCAGATTCCCATTCCGAGTGTGGCCAGAGCGGTAGCGGTTGTCAATTAAAGTGGACGTAATCTTGGATTGACATACGGGCATCTGGACGAGACTATCGGGGCAACTGCATGGATAGCGTCCGACATGGGGCCCGACATGCCCACTGCCTTCAGTACAACGAGCTGCAAACCTGCCTGCACTTCATCCAGCTTGAAGTTGCCAAGGCCGTGGACCACGCGTCCGGCGCCGGTGGCGATAGCTACTGGACATACTGTCAAGTTTTCTTACCAGTTTTTCTTTGCAATACTGCTCGACCGGGGGCATACCCTTGCGCGCAAGCGTCAGGCGTTGGTCACTCGGGAGCGCGACAGGTCATCAGACGATTCGCAGCTACGAGTCACGGGGCGTTGTGGCGGGGAAGGGGAACTGAAATGTCAAGATCAAGACCGGACTTCGCGGGGCAGGGGCTTCGCAAAATGGTCTCATCAAGCACCTGGAGCGGGCCGGCCGGGCCGGGGCTGCCGCCCCATCCAGGTCGCCGCAGTCCTGAAGAAGACGATGGCAGTGACTGCCATGTGCTGGCCACCGAGCAGCTCGGCATGCTCGCTCAGGCCATCGAAAGTGAAATCATTCCGCGTCTCATGATGGCGTATCGCGCTGACATGGAGGCCCTGTCCCCTTACGAGGGCAATGCCCTCGGCGGACTGGCAGAAGCGTCCGCAGCCGCCGAACCGCGGTCGAAAAAGGCAGCTGTCGATCGCGAAGACGTCCTGGAACTGACGCGACTGGTTCTCGAAGCGCCCGCCGCCGCCGCGCGAGATCATTGCGCGGACCTGCAGCAGCAGGGGGTCCCGCTGGTGCAGATCCTGCTGAATCTGCTTGCCCCTGCCGCGCGCGAACTCGGTGAACTCTGGGAGGCTGACGAGGTCGACTTCACATCCGTGACCATTGCCCTGTGTTCATTGCAGCAGCTGATGCGCGAACTGACCCGGTCGGTGGATCCAGACTGGGAGGATCAGGCCCGAATCGGCAACCGCCGTGTGCTCCTCGCGCCGTTCCCCGGCGAGCAGCACACCTTCGGTGTGCTGATGGTGTCGGAGTTCTTCCAGCGCGCCGGCTGGGAAGTGGTGGGTCACGGTGCGTTGACAGGGCAGGAGCTGCTGCGGATCGCGAGTGGTGAGTGGTTTGCCATCATCGGAGTGTCCATTGCCTCTGACACCGTGCTCGCAGATGTGACGGCGTTGATAGAAAAGTTGCGCGAAGTGTCCAAGAATCGCCGGGTGTCGGTGCTGGTCGGAGGTCGACCCTTCACGGCCGATCCCGATCTGTTCCGGAAGGTGGGTGCCGACGCCACGGCCGCGGATGCCGAGAGTGCCCTGGAAGTCGCGGAGGAACTACTGGAGACAGTGTCCTGACAGGCCCCGACTGGCGAGCCGTTGGCAGCAGCCGAAGCGAGGCATGGGGCGGTCACCAGGACGTTCAATGAGAAGAGCGACGAACCGGCGCGAATGTTGATACAAACCGGCACGAATGTTGATACGAACCGGCACGAATGTTGATAAAGTGGCATGATGCTCACCATGTTATCCGGATAGTCTAAGGCAAGACCTCATACATGGGCGCGAGAGAACACGTGGATCACCAACCGACCACCAGCATCGTTGATCACTTCCGGAGCCCAACCAAGTGGTTGCGCGCACTGGATGAGACTCAGGCGGCGTCGCTGATTGCGGCGGCGGCCGATGTGACGTTGGTGCTCGACAGTGACGGCATCATCACGGACATCGCCTTCGGCAGCGACGAGCTGAGCCACGAAGGCTACGCGTCCTGGCTCGGCCAGCCCTGGGTCGAAACCGTGACCGGAGACAGTCGCGGCAAGGTCGAAGCCATGATCCGCGAGGCGGACGAAGACCGCTCGCGGCGCTGGCGGCAGGTCAATCATCCCACCAGCCGCGGCGACACCGTCCCGATTCAGTACGCCACGGTCAAAATGGGTAGTTGCGGACCGGTGGTCGCACTCGGCCGTGATCTGCGTTCGGTGGCCACCCTGCAGCGGCGGCTCGTGGACGCGCAGCAGACCATGGAGCGCGAGTACTCCCGTCTGCGCCATGCCGAAACCCGTTACCGGTTGCTGTTCCAGGTGGCGTCCGAAGCCGTGGCCATCATCGACGGCGACAGTGGGCGGATCATCGAGGCCAATCCGGCCACCGCCAAGCTCCTCGGCCAGCCCGTCAACACCCTCGCTGGCCAGGAACTGGCCGGATTGTTCGGCAGCAACGGCCGCAAGGCCGTACGCGACATGCTGGCCCGGGTCAAACCCACCGGCCGCACCGAAGACATCCTGGTCCAGAACGATCGCGGTGGCGAGCAGCTGCGGCTGTCCGCTTCCATGTTCCGCCAGGACAAGTCGGTCTGCCTGCTCGTGCGCCTGTCCTCGAAGGACCGGGATCCCGCTGCAGGACCGTCCGGCGGGCTCATGTCCTCGCTCATGGCGGTGGTGGATTCGGCGCCTGACGGATTTGTGGTGACGGACCTCGCCGGCAACATTCTGCTGAGCAACGAGGCCTTCCTGGAATTGTCCCAGATGCCTGCCCAGGAGCAGGTGATCGGCGAGTCGCTGGCACGCTGGCTCGGACGTCCCGGGGTGGATCTCAATGCGCTGCTCGACTCCCTGCGGGAGCACGGCAGTGTGCGCCTGTTTTCCACCTCGCTGCATGGTGAACTCGGTTCGGTGATCGATGTCGAGATCGCAGCCGTGGCCGTCACCAGCGGCGCGGAACAGCCCTGCCTCGGCTTCACGCTGCGCAACGTCACGCCCAGGATCAAGGCCAACAGGCCCGAAACCCCGCTGGATCTGCCGCGATCGGTGGAGCAGCTCACGGAGCTCGTCGGCCGTGTGCCCCTGAAGGACCTGGTGCGTGAGAGTACCGACATGATCGAGAAGCTGTGCATAAGCGCTGCCCTCGAGCTCACCAAGGACAACCGCGCATCGGCGGCCGAGATGCTGGGCCTGAGTCGTCAGAGCCTCTACGTCAAGCTGCGGCGCTACGGCCTCGGGGATCTCGACGGCGAATAGCCGCAGAATCCCTGATCTCTGATCGGGCTCCCAACAGCCCAGACTTCCTTACCCATCCCCGGCCTGAGGTCCTCTGCGCCTCAGCGGTGACCTATTTCCTTGACGGATGAGAGTGTCAACGTTAGTTTGCACTCATGGCCGATCACGCCCCCTCCATGGCAGTGAGTTCCCCGTCTCCGGCGGCGGTCCTGCAATTGCTCAAACCGGTGACCTGGTTCCCACCCATGTGGGCGCTGGCCTGTGGTGTGGTGTCCACCGGCGCCAGCCTGGAAGGCCGCTGGCATCTGCTGATCGTAGGCGTTGCCCTGGCCGGTCCGCTGATCTGCGGCTGCAGCCAGGCGGTCAACGACTGGTTCGACCGCCACGTGGACGCCATCAACGAACCCGACCGGCCGATTCCATCGGGCCGGGTTCCGGGGCGCTGGGGTCTTGGCATTGCCATCTTCTGGACCGCGCTGTCCCTTGCCGTGGCGACCCTGCTCGGCATCTGGGGATTCGTGGCGGCCTGCTTTGGCATGGTGCTGGCGTGGCTCTACAGCGCCCCGCCGGTGCGTCTGAAGCGCAACGGCTGGTTCGGCAACTCTGCGGTGGCCATCTGTTATGAAGGTCTGCCCTGGTTCACGGGCGTCGTGGTGGTCACGGGCATGCTGCCCGATGCCGGGATCCTTGCCATCGCCTTGCTCTACAGCATCGGCGCCCACGGCATCATGACCATGAATGATTTCAAGTCCGTCGAGGGCGATCGGCAGATGGGCGTGGATTCGCTGCCGGTGCTGCTGGGCGTCGACCGGGCAGCGCGCGTCGCCTGCTGGGTCAAGGCGGTCCCCCAGGTGGGCGTCGTCGGACTGCTTGCCTGGTGGGGAGCCACTTGGTTCGCCCTGGCGGTGGGCCTGATGCTCCTCGCCCAGGTGATCTTCATGCTGCGCTGGCTGAAGCAACCCAAGGAACTGGCGCCCTGGTACAACCTTACGGGCGTGAATCTCTACGTGATGGGCATGATGGTCAGCGCGGTGGCGCTGGCAGGCCTGTAATGCGGCTGCAGTCGAGCTGGCGTAGAGCCTGAATCAGACGCAGGGTCCGACATGATGTCGGACCCTCACAGCGGGAGGCGCAAGCCGTGACCCAGGAAACTTATGACGCGGTAGTGGTGGGGGGCGGACCATCGGGGGCCACGGCGGCCGACGATCTGGCCCGTGCCGGGAAACGGGTCCTGCTGCTCGACCGCGCCGGACGCATCAAGCCCTGCGGCGGCGCCATCCCCCCGATCCTGCTCACGGAGTTTGCGGTGCCCGAGAGTCTTCTGGTCGCCAAGGTCAACAAGGCCAGGATGATCTCCCCGGCGGACAACAAGGTCGGCATGCCCATCGACAACGGCTTCGTCGGCATGGTGGATCGGGAACACTTCGACGAGTGGCTGCGGGAGCGGGCTTCCCGCCACGGTGCAGAACGCCGCAGCGGTCGCTTCCGCAAGCTGCTGCGGGACGACGACGGTACCGCCGTCATCGTCTACAGCGACGGCGAGGGCGAGCATCAGATCCGTACCCGGGCCATTATCGGTGCCGATGGCGCCCGCTCCGAGGTGGCCCGCCAGTCCATTCCGGGCTCCGAGAACATGCCCTACGTGGCTGCGTATCACGAGATCGTCAGTTCACCGACGGCCACCGATACCGACTTCGATCCGACCCGCTGCGATGTCTACTACCAGGGCGCCCTGTCGCCGGATTTCTATGCCTGGGTCTTTCCCCACGGCAATACCACCAGTGTCGGGGTCGGATCCGCTCAGAAGGGCTTCGCCCTGCGGCGGTCGGTGGATGATCTGCGCCTGGCCGCTGGCCTGGACGGCAGCACGACCATTCGCCGCGAGGGCGCGCCCATTCCGCTCAAGCCGCTCAAGCGCTGGGACAACGGTCGGGATCTGGTGCTGGCTGGCGATGCGGCCGGCATCGTCGCACCGGCCTCAGGCGAAGGCATCTACTACGCCATGCTGGGCGGTCGCCTGGCCGCCGAGGCTGTAAGTGAGTACCTGCTAACCGGCCAGCCCAAGGCCCTGAAACAGGCGCGCAAGCGTTTCATGCGGGCCCACGGCCGGGTGTTCTGGATCCTCGGCATCATGCAGAAGTTCTGGTACTCCAGTGACAAGCGCCGGGAGCGCTTCGTGAAGATCTGCGCCGACGAGGATGTGCAGTACCTGACCTGGCAGGCCTACATGTACAAGAAGCTGGTGCGTGCCAAGCCCATGGCCCACATGCGCATCTTCTTCAAGGACATGGGCCACTTGCTGGGACTCGTGCGTGCATGACGGGCCGGCTGCGCCGGCACTGGCGCCCCGTTGCCACAGCGGGTGCCGCGGCGCTGGCGGTGGCGGGTCTCGGGGCGCTCATGACCGATCTCTCGCCCTGGTATTACGGCCTGGAGCAGCCGTCCTGGAAACCACCGGACTGGCTGTTCGGCCCGGCCTGGACTCTGATCTTCGCGCTCTGTGCCATAGCCGGCTGCCGGGCCTGGATAGGCATGGCGAGCCAGAGACTGCGGGAGTGGATGCTGGCGGCGTTTGCCGCCAACGCCTGCCTCAACATGCTCTGGAGTCTGCTGTTCTTCCGGCTGCAGCGCCCGGATCTCGCCCTCTACGAAGTCGCCCTGCTGTGGTTGTCCATCCTCGTGCTGATTGGCATCCTAGGGCGCCACTCCTGGGCCAACGCGGCACTGCTGCTGCCGTATCTGCTGTGGGTCAGTTTTGCCTCGATCCTGAATCTGGCGGTGGTGCAGCTCAACGGCCCCTTCTGAGCGGCCATCGTGGCTGACTTCGTCAGCAGCGGGCTCGCGGTGGATCTGGTGCTGGCTGTCCTGCTTTTGGAGGGAGTCGTGCTCACCCTGCTCTACCTGCGTCGTGGCATCGGCGTCACGCCGGCGCGGCTGTGGCCCATGCTCGGGGCAGGGGCCGGACTGCTGCTGGCGTTGCGCGCGGGCATTACCGGCGCTGGGTGGTACTGGGTCATCGCCGGTCTGCTGCTGGCCCTTTGCGCCCATCTCTACGATCTACTCGGCCGCTGGCAGCCGCGCCCGAACTGAGCCCCGTCACCCTTTACTCAGGTTTTCGAGCAGCTCGACAAACAACTGCGGCCGTTCCTCGTGGGCCAGATGGCCGAGTCCCGGCAACAGCGTGATCTGAGCGTTGGCTGCGAGGGACCGAACGCGATCCGCTTCCCTGGGAGGAACGGTTCGATCATTGCCCCCCACGGCCAGCAGCAGCGGAATCTGCAGCCGGGGCAGATCCCGCTCTATGAGCCGCAGGTCCCACTGCCCCATCATCGACAGCACTGCCGTGACGTGACCGGGATCCGCCATGAGGGTCCTGTAGAAGGCCATGCCCTCGGGTCCGATGTGGGATCCCGTGTTGCCGATCAGGCGCTTGACCGCATTGGAATCCGACGCCCGCCGCGCTACCAGTCCAGGAATCAGTGACGTGGCCGACAGCAGTCTTGCCGCCAGGGAGAAGGCGGGCACCGGCATGCCGCGCAGTGGCAGCAATGCGCCGTTGACTGCAACGATGTGCCGGAAGGCCATGCCCAGTTCCACCGCCATGCGCACGCCGATGGCGGCGCCGGCTGAATGGCCCATCAGCCAGCGCGGGGTGATGTCCAAGTCCCGCAGCAGGGCGGCAAGGGAACGTGCCATGTCGGGCAGGGCGTAGCCCTGTCGGGTGGTCGGCGGGGAACTGAAGCCGTGACCGGGAAGATCCGGGGCGACCACCGTGAAGCGGGTGGCCAGCGGTGCAATGAGGTCACGCCAGCTGTGCGTGGAAGCGCCGGTACCGTGCAGCAGCAGCACGGCAGGCCCGCACCCGGCCACCTGCACATGCCAGTTCACGCCGCCGGCATTGACGAAGCGGCTGCAGTGGCCGTGGGGCCATTGGGCTCCGTGCCGCGTCCAGTTCAGCGCCATGCCCTGACCGTAACTCCCATGCAGGGCGCCCCCCGGTCCCGATGCCAGACTCTCGACTCAGAGTTGAGTGTATTACAAAGTTGACGCTTCCGGGTTCACGGGCTCGCCGCTAGCCTGCGGGCGCAGGCGGGTTGGCTTTGCGGTCCCGGACCACCAGAGTGCGCCCGATCTTGTCGTGCCAGCCCTGCTTGCGACGGTCGAAGGCGACCCAGAGGATGCCGATGAACAGCGGCAGCATGGCCACGTAGTAACCCACGTAGCGCAGCACCAGCTGGCCCGGAATGGGCTTCGCGCCGGTCACGGCATCGACGATCTTTGCCCCGATCAGCATCTTGCCGGGTGTGGCCTGCCGAGCCACCCAGAACGCCAGCACGGCCAGCGCCGGCAGCAGCCACTCGAACAGAAACACCATCGACCCCGGTGCGGCCCGGGACTCGCCGAAATAGGATGCCCCGAACAAGATCAGGATCAGCGGAGTGAGCACCATCAGCAGCAGGATGGAATCCACGATGGCCGCCACCACCCGTGGCCAGAAACCGACGAACTCGAACTCGTTTGGGTCCATGGCGTTGCCCCGTTCAGCGTTGTCGTTGTCGTTGACGAATCAGGCGACGCAGGTGCCGTCGACCCCCGACAGCACTGATCGTCCCCCATTGCGCAGGGTGCCCAATATACGCCCGCCTGCCCGCTGAAAGCTGTAGGCGGCAGACGCTTGCACGCGTGGGAAATCGCAGGCAGCTGGGCGTCACCCGTCCGATTCGGACTCCTCGCGACCACGCTGGCGGGCTTCGGCCTCGAGCCGCGCCTCCTCGATCTCGTCGAGGACCGCTTCCACATCCGCTTCGGTGTCGTCAAAAACGAAGCTGCCGGTGAGGCGACTGTCCGGCGTCAGCGTTCCGGCTTCATAGTGGGCCCAGATCTCGTGGGCATACTGGGTCTCGAGCAGCTCCGGCGCATAGCGTCCGAACGAGGTACGCATGTTGTTCACGTCCCGCTCGAGCATGCGGAAGGCGTTGTTGTTGCCGGCAGCGTTCACCGCCTGGGGCAGGTCGATGATGACCGGCCCGGTGGCGTCGATGAGGACGTTGTACTCCGAAAGGTCACCATGGATCAGGCCGGCGCAGAGCATGCGTACGATCTGATTCATCATGAAGGCATGCCAGTTCCGGGCCTGCTCCGCCGTCATGTCCACTTCGTGCAGCTGGGGTGCGGTCACCCCCTCTGCGTCCCGGACGAGTTCCATGAGCAGCACGCCGTCGTGGACGCCTTCCGGGCGCGGCACCCGCACCCCGGCGCGGTGGAAGTTGTAGAGCGCGTCCACCTCCGCGTTCTTCCATTCCGCTTCCTGGACCTTGCGGCCGTGGCGGCCGCGCTTGCCCATGGCGCGGGTGTCGCGACTGCCGCGGAACTTGCGTCCTTCCTGGTACTGCGCGAGCTTGTGAAAGCCTCTGTGCTCCGCGTCCTTGTAGACCTTGGCGCAGAGGGTTCGATCGCCGCGGGCAACGATGTACACGCTGGCCTCCTTGCCGCTCTTCAGGGCGCAGACCACCTCGTCGATGACGCCCTGTTCTATGAGCGGTTGCAGGCCCTTCGGGACTTTCATTTCACCTCTAGGGGGCGGCCTGGGAGACGCGCCGGCATCCCGCCGGCGCGGTGGGAAGGTTTCAGATATCCCGCTGGTTCTTGGACTTCTCGGCCTTTGCCGCGCGCTTTTCCTTCAGATTCATCGCCGGCTTCTTCTTCGCTTCCTTCTTCTTGCTGTCCATGCCTTTGCTCATGAGGAACTGTCCTCTTTGTCAGACTCGGGCGTCTGCGCGTCGCCCGGGGCGTCGTGCTCGATCTCGGAGGCGTCGGGGCTGCTGCGCTCGAGCTTCTTTTGCCGCTTTGCTTCCTTTTTCTTGGACTTTTCGAGTTCCCGCTGGCGTTTCTCGAAGCTGTAGTTTTGTCTGGCCATGAGGTCTCCCTGGAGTGCGTCACTGATTGTAGCTGCAATCAGGCGCAAAAGTGTGAACGGAGCCGCCGTCGCGGCTCGAGGCCGCTGCCATCGGGGTCAGCTCAGTCCAACACTTCTTCGACGATGTCCACGACCAGCGCGCGCGTTGTCGCCTCGCTGCGGTTGTGCCACCAGTGCAGCAGGCCCGAGTACTCGAAGGAAGCGTCACCGGCGCGTCGCAGCAGCGGCTCTTCCTCGTCGCTGCGATGTTCGTAGATCTCGCCTTCGAGGATGTAGGCGACTCCAGGGCGACCGGTATGGGCATGGATGCCCACCACGCCGCCCGGGGCGATGACCAGCTCCCGGGCGCGCAGCACGTGCCCCTCGGGGGCCGGGAACTGTCCGGCGAGGGCGAGTTCCCCCAGCGGCACGATGGCCTCCACGCCCGTCGTCTCAGTGGGCCCCTCGGCGGCCAGAGCCTGTGCCCGTTCTCGTTCAGCTGCCGGAACGATTTCGAGGCCGGGATGGCCGGCCGCGGTCGAGGTCAGCAGCACCGCGAGCAGCATCCATAGGTTCTTCGACATGTTCACGCTCCTGTCTCCGCTCCGCGTCTCAGTTCATGCCCAGGGATTTCAGCGCCGTTTCCCGTGCCATGCGGTAGTCGCTTTTGCCGGTAGGGCTGCGGAACAGCTGTTCGACCCGGACGATGTGGCGGGGACGCTTGTAGCCGGCAATGCGGTTCCTGACGTGCTCGCTGAGCTCGTCGTCGCTGACGTCGCGCTGCTTGGGGTGCAGCTGGACCACGGCCGTGACGGCCTCGCCATACTGCTCATCGGGGACACCCACCACGTTGCAGTCGACCACGGCAGGATGCAGCTTCAACGCCTCCTCCACCTCCTCGGGAAACACCTTCTCGCCACCGGTGTTGATGCACACGGAGCCGCGGCCCATGAAGGTGACGGTGCCGTCCTCGGCCACGCGGGCGTAGTCACCCGGAATCGTATAGCGTTCGCCGCCGATCTCCTTGAAGGTCTCGGCAGTTTTCTCCGGGGCCTTGAAGTAACCCAGCGGCGCGGTGCCCTTGCGGGCGAGCCGGCCCACCCGATCGCTGCCGGGCGGGATTTCCTGATCATCGTCGTCGAGCAGCACGACGCCATCGGCGATCCTGAAGCTTGCCGTGTCTCCGGGCTGCTCTCCAGGAGGCGTCATGCTCACGGCGAACGGACCGCCCTCGCTGGCGCCGAGCATGTCGAGCAGCATGACCTGCTTGCTGCGCTGGCGCAGCGACACCTTGGTGGCCTGGCTCCAGGTCACGCCCGCGGAAGAGATCACCCGCAAACTTCCGAGATCGGCGGGCGAACCCTGGGCTTCGCGCTCCGCCAACGCTTTCACCATGGGGCGTGCGAAGGAGTCGCCGACGATGGCCAGATCGGTGACGGCTTCTCTTTCCACTTGCTGCCACAGCTCAAGGGCATCGAAGTGGCGGTTTGCGAGCAGGACCACGCGCCCGCCCCGCAGGAACACCGACAGGCCGAGAAAGAGTGCCGTGCCATGGATCAGCGGCGGCGCGGAGAGCATCACCGGCGAGGCGTTCGACTCCCGAAGCCGGGATGTAATGGCCACCACCTCGTCGACGCTGCCTGGCACCGCCATGCCGGCTGCCACGTAGGCGGGATAGGAGATGGCCTGAAAGAGGTCGCCGTGGCGCCACATCACACCTTTGGGCATGCCTGTGGTGCCGCCGGTGTAGAGCATCAGCAGATCCTCCCCGCTGCGCTCGATGGGCGCTGCGGGCTTGGCGTCGCGGATGAGGTCCTCGTACCAGATGGCGCCTTCCAGCAGGGGAGCGCTGCCGTCGTCGATCTGGATCAGATGGGGCGGGGTGTCGGCGCCGAGCCCGGCCACCCGGTCTGCCAGCGAGCCGTGAAAGACCAGCACTTCGGCGTCCGCGTCCTGCACCAGGTAGCGCACCTCTTCGGTCTGGTAGCGGAAATTGACGTTGGTCGAAACGAGCCGGGCCTTGAAGGCGCCGTAGGCCAACTCCAGGTACTCGGGGCAGTTGTAGAGGAACAGCGAAAGTTTGGCGCCGGGTTCGAGCCCCCAGGCCGTGAAGACGCCGGCCAGCCGTGCAGCCCGCTCGTCGAATTCGCCCCAGCTGACGCGACGATCGCCCTGGACCATGGCCTCGGCGGACGGGTCGAGTCGGGTGATGGCTTCAAAGAGATCTGCCCAGTTCGGGTACAACACGCTCACTCCTCCCTGCTCTCATGTCCACGGCATGCAGATATCCGTCGATGGAATGCGGCATCGCTGATCCGCAGCGGCAGCACCGATGTTAGCCTAAACCCATTTCCTGGTACGGGAGCCGCGCATGGCCAGACCCCTCGTTCTCGCAGTATGCCTCGGCAACATCTGTCGTTCGCCCACCGCAGAAGCCGCGCTCACGGAGGCGGCAGGCGAACTTGGCGTCGACCTCGAGGTGCGCTCTGCGGGAACCGGCGACTGGCATGTGGGCCGACCACCGGATGCCCGCATGCGCGAGGCGGCTGCTGCTCTCAACCTGCTGCTCTCGGGTAGGGCAGAGCAGGTGAGCGTGGCGGCATTGCAGGCTGCCGATCTGGTGCTGGCCATGGATCGCTCCAACCTCGCCGATCTTCAGCGCCTGGCCCAGAGCAGCGGCGTCAGCACGGACATCTGCCTGTTCCGCGAGTTCGATCCGGAGGCTGATGGCGAGCTGGACGTGCCGGATCCCTACTATGGCGGCAGCGAGGGTTTCACCGAAGTGGTGATCATGGTGAGGCGGACATCCCGGCGCATCGTCGAACTGATCGCCTCCGGAGAGCTCCCGCGGGACCCTGGAGTGGTGCGATAGCGAGAGCCGGTCCATGCGCAAGCCCCCAGACCTTCCGCCCGGTTTTCCCGCGGTGCGATCGGCGCGGCCCATGGGCGGTGGTGACGTGGCGGAAGTCTGGGATGTGGAGCTGGCCGACGGCCGGCGGGTCGTCGCCAAGACCGGTGGCGGTGATCCTGAGCTCGAGGCTGAAGGGCTTGCGGCACTGGCTGAGGCGGGTGCGCCGACGCCGGCGGTCCTCGGCTTGAATGGACAGGTCCTGGTGATGACGTACGTGACCGGAGCGGCCGATTGGGACCGCCTCGGCCGCGCCCTGGCCAGGGTGCACCGCAGGACTTCGGCGCGGTTCGGCTGGCATCGCGACAATCTGATCGGTCCCCTGGCACAGGACAACACGCCGACGTCCCACTGGCCGACCTTCTTTATCGATCACCGGCTCGCCCCCTGGCTGCCCTCCCTGCCCGCGACGCTTCGGTCCAGGCTGACCCGCGCCATGTCATCACTGTTGCCCGATTTGCTCGATCACGACGTGTCACCAAGCCTCGTTCATGGTGATCTCTGGGGTGGCAACATCGTCGGTGGCTGCTGTTTCATCGATCCGGCGGTGCACTTTGCAGACCGGGAACTCGATCTGGCCATGCTCGATCTCTTCGGCTCCATCCCGGCCCCCATGCAGGCCGGCTACGATGACATCTGGCCCCTGGATCGAGGCTGGGAGCAGCGGCGCCCGGCCCTGCAGCTCTATCACCTGCTGATCCATGTGGCACTGTTCGGCAGTGCGTACCACAGCGCCGTCGCTGCGCGCCTGGATGCGATTGGGGCCTGAAATGCCTGCCTGCTACACTGGGGAAGCGGGCCCTCGCCACAAGGTTGTACCCCATGTTCGATTCACTTCTTCTCCCGCTGGCAGGCACGGCGGTGATCATTGGCCTGCTGGGCTATCTGGCGTGGCTGCTCTGGCAGCTGCGGGCCCAGCAGCGTCGGCAGGCGGCAGCGACGGAGCAGCTGGCCATCAGCAACCAGGAGCAGCACGAGCACCGCCGCAAGAGCATGGAAATGATCGCGCTGGCCACCATCGACGGCGATTGCGAGCTGTCGGAGGCCTGCATTCGCGTCAAACACCTGCTCGACTACTATCCTGGGCTGGCGGCCGATCCGGTCTACCGGGTCATCGGCGAGATGTATGCGGAGATCCGCCAGTTCGCCACCCATGAAGCCCGCGCAGCACTGACCCTGAAGGCCCGTGCTGCGGAGGACCGAGCCCGCTATCAGATCGAGCAGCGCTTCGGGAACGACTTCATGGCCTGTATGCGGGCACTGCATCGGCAGATGCTAGAACTCGAAGGCAGCCGCTTCGACATGGAGGCCGCTCTCGGACCCCGGGTCACTTCATCAGGCGCCGCCGCATGAGGCGCACGGCCAGCGGGTACAGCAGGGCGGTGAGCCCGAGCACGTAGAGCCCGCAATAGACGTGCACCCATCCAAGGTCGGCCAGCGCCATGCCGCGGGCCAGTTCCACCAGCGGTGTCAGCGGCGCGATCCAGGCCACCGGCTGCAGCCAGTCGGGCAGCACTGAGATGGGAAAGAAGGTGCCGCTGAAGAAGTAGAGCGGCGTGGCCACCAGAGTGAATACCAGTGATAGCGCGTGCATGGACGGCGACAGGGCGGCGAACAGCAGCCCGATGCCGCCGAAGACGGTGCCCACGCCTACCGATACCAGCATCAGGCCGGGCAGGGCGCTGAGCGGAATCCAGCCAAAGGCGATGGCGAAACCGGCCACGGCGACGGTGGAGATCAGCGCGCGGGTCACGGCGAACAGCAGCTCTGCGAAGACGATTTCGTGAATGGTCACCGGCGCCGTGAGCGCCGTTTCGTAATAGCTCTGGCCGATGCGTTCGAAGGTGCTCCAGGAGCATTCGAAGATGGCGTGGAACATGGCGGTGCCGATGACGATGCCCGGTGCTACGAACATGGCATAGGTGCCGAAGCCCTCCATTTCCCCCACGAGCTGGCCGATGCCCAGGGCCACGGCCAGCAGCACCACGGCGGGTTCGATCACGAACCACGTCAGGGCCACCTGCCAGACCCGGGACAGGGCCAGCAGGTGGCGCCACCAGATGGCGTGAACAGATCGCCAGCGGATGAAGCCGGTTTCGGGAACCAGCGCAGTGGCCGTCGTCATGCCTGATCCTCCTGCAATCCACGTCCGGCCAGAGCCAGGAAGACGTCTTCGAGATTCGCCGCACGCTCGGTGATCTGCACGCCTTCCAGGGCAGGCAGCCGGGGTGGGGCGCCGTTGCCGCCGGTGACGCGGAACAGGGCGCCGACCTCGCGATAGGTCAGCGCCGCAGCATCGAGCTCGCGGCGGATGGCTTCGCGCGAGCTGCCGTTGGGGCGGATGTCCATGGCCGCGCTGCCTGCGTGGCGGGACACCAGCTCCGGCGGCGTGCCCTCGTCGAGAATCCGTCCCGAATGCATGATGGCGATGCGGTCGCACAGGGTTTCCGCCTCGTCCATGTAGTGGGTGGACATCAGCAGGGTGACATCGGCCCGTTTCAGCTCGGCCAGCTCCTCCCAGACCCGGATGCGACTCTCCGGGTCGAGTCCGGTGGACGGCTCGTCGAGGATGATCACTTCCGGTTCGCCCATCAGCGCCCGGGCGATGGCCAGCCGTCGGCGCATCCCGCCTGACAGTTCGTCCACTTCAGAACTGGCGCGATCGCCCAAGCGAAAGAAGCCGAGCACTTCGTCGGCCCGAACCCGCGCCTGGCGCCGGGACAGCCCCACCAGGAAACCGAATACTTCCAGGTTCTGGCGTACGCTGAGTTCGCCGTCGAGACCGTCGGCCTGGGTGACGACCCCGAGGCGGGCGCGCACGGCCCGGGAGTGCTCCGCCACGTTGAGTCCCGACAGGAAGAGCTCGCCGCCTGAGATCGGTGACAGGCCGGCGAGCATGCGCATGATGCTGGTCTTGCCGGCACCGTTCGGTCCGAGCAGACCGTAGGTCTCTCCCCGCTCGACTCTGAAGCTGACGCCGTCCACTGCGCGCAGGGTTCCGAAGGTCTTCACCAGGCCTCGGGCTTCGATTGCAGTCACCAGGATGCTCTCCGTTTCGGGGTTGGCGTCGGCGTCAGCCGGGTCGAGGTCCCGGGTAGCGGGGAGCATCGTCGCCGATTTCGCACCAGTCTACCTTCGATGCCACATGGGCGTGGGAAGCCACGCGGGCGCTGCCGACATGGTCCAGGGTCCCGACCCGCAGCCTCAGGACGCCGGGGCTGTCGTCGCGGCGACTGAACAGGGGTGAACCACAGCGGCAACAGAACAGCCGCTCCTTGTCTGGCGAGGCCCGGTAGGCCGTGAGCCGCTCTGCTCCCGTCAGCACTTCGAACGCAGACGTGGCGATGGGCGCCACGACTACGCAGGCGCCCCCCTGGGCCTGCTGGCATTGCCGGCAGTGACAGACCTCGAAGTCCGGTAATACACCGGATACACGATAGCTGACGTCTCCACAGAGGCAGCTTCCCCGATGCAGCGTCGGCACTGCTTCCATTTGCGCCTCCTCGCCCGTTTTGGGTTCTGGGTCTCGGCCGGGTTACCCTCGGCGACCTATCCTGGCAAGTTCGGTGGGTCGACCCACTGAGTACACTCAAGTCGCTGGAGTAACTGCTATGGCTCGTATCTGGTCAACGATCTGCATTCTCGTCTTCGGTCTTGCACTGGCAGGCACCGCCCTGGCCCAGGCCGCCCTGGACCGGGATACCATCAGTCGCTGGATCGATGCAGCCAAGGAAGTCCAGACCTGGGCCGATACCCAGGACGATGAAGACCTTGATGACGATCTCTTCGACTTCGATGGCCTGCCTGCATTCGCCGACATCGAGCGCGCCTACAGTGAGATCTACCGTCGCGACAGTGACGTCCGCGGCAAGATTCGCCAGCACGGATTCCGCAGCGCTGACGAGTGGGGCAACATCAGCGCCCGCATCACCATGGGCATGGTCTCGCTGGAAATGAGTGACGTCCAGCCGGAGATGGACGCCGAGCTGGCCCGCGCCATGCGGGAGATGGAAAACAACCCCAACGTGCCGCCGCAGATGCGGGAAATGATGCGGCAGCAGGTGCAGCAGGCCATGGGTGGCATGGAGCGCATGACCGAGGGCGTCCGCGAGGATGATCTGCCGGCTCTGCGGGAGATGCGCGGAGAACTGCGGGAGATCATCGCCGTTGGCGATGACTGAGGCTGCTGTCGGCGGCTGCTCGTGATTCGCGGTCCACAACAGGGTAGTTAGACCACCTTGACCTCGAAGGGCTATCGACTGGCTTCGACTCGTGATGTTCCAGCGATCGTCGCTCTGGTGAACTCGGTCTATCGGGGAGATTCGAGCCGACTCGGCTGGACCACCGAGGCTGATCTGCTCGATGGCCAGCGCACGGATGCAGCAGAAGTTGCGGAACTGCTGGCTGCTCCGGACTCCGATTTCCTGCTGGCGGAGGACGATTCAGGCCTGCTCGGTTGCGCGCATCTAAAGCGCGATGGCGAACGGGCCTGGTTCGGGATGTTTTCCATCCGTCCCGGGCGGCAGGGGCAAGGGCTGGGGCAGGCGTTCCTGACCGAAGCGGAAGCCCGGGCGCGGCAGCTCTGGTCCGTCGGAGCCATGCGCATGAGCGTCATCAGCCTGCGCAGGGAACTGATCGCCTACTACGAACGGCGGGGTTACCGCAGGACCGGCGAGACGCTGCCGTTTCCCACGGATCCCCGCTTTGGTGTCCCGAAGGTGGAGGGCCTTCAGTTCATGGTGCTGGAGAAACGCTTCTGACCTTCAAGCCAACTCGACTTTGGCGCTCTCCCTGATCGGTCCCGGCGTCACCACCGAAGCGTAGACCCCAAGCTCGCCGCCATGGTGTTCCACCAGTGCCCGCATCACCTTCGGGTCCTTCGGCAGGTCTGCGAAGCCATGGGTGGTCATGATGCAGCGAGGACAGGTCATTTCGATCTTCAGCACGGCTTCGCCGACGCGCAGATGCTGCCCGAACCAGGCGTCTTCCACGAAACCGGTATCGTCAGTATCGATGACGAGATTAGGTCGGAATCGGCGCATGTCGAAGTTCGAGGTGTAGCCGCTGCCTCGGGCGCGGGACTCGAGTTCCGCCAGTGCGCTGCGGGTGATGATCAGCAGCGGAAAGGCGTCGAAGTAGGTGCCGGGCTGGGAATGGTGGGTGGCGAGGACCTCCGGGAAGGCGCTGATCTCTGGAATCGGCTCGTCCTCAGTGCGGGCGAAAACCTGCCTCAGAACCTGCTCCATGTCCGTGCCTGCCGGTACCGGCTCCCGTCGATAGTGGGCCTCCTCTTCGGGCGGGAGCAGAGGCCAGAGCGAAACCGGATGGTCGAGCAGTTCGCTCAAGCTGGCGTTGACGTCGCCGTCGCTGCTCCGCAGCCTGCGGTCACGCGCGCGGATCTCCACCGTTGCGGACGGGTGGCTGGCAGTGGGTGTTCCGGTGAATTGAGCCCGCATGTCCATCAGCGCGGCAAAGCGCTTGGCGCCGGTTAACTCCCCGCGGCGTTCGTCCTTCAGTGCCCAGGCGCGATCGCCGAGGATGCCGTTGGGCCCTACCTCGGCCTGCTGCAGTTGCTCTCCGAGCATGCTCTTGACGGGATAGCGGTGGATTTCTGCCAGCTGCATATCTTCTCTCCCCGACTCTCGTTGCTTGAACGTGCACTCATGAAACTGGCGGGATTTCTGGTCGAATCCACAGGTCTCCCGCACTTCCCATGCCTCCATACTCTGCCGCCTGAGTCTGACATACAAAGCAAATGGAGCCATGCCATGAAGATGCTGTCACCGATCCAGATCGGCCCGATCGAGATCAAGAATCGTGTTGTGTCCACGGCCCACTCCGCGTTCCTCGATTTCTATCGCCCTGGTTCCGACGGTGAGCGCTACATGGCCTACCAGGAGCGGCGCGCGAAGGGCGGCACGGGGCTGCTCATCATGACGGCCATGCACGTACATCCGTCCAGCCAGATTCCGAATCACTTCATGTACGACCCGGACGACATGGCGGTGAAGTTCCAGAAGATCTCAGGCCGTGTGCATGCCCATGGCGCGAAGATCATCTCCCAACTGTTTCACTTCGGGGTCCAGGGCAAGTCCGAAAGCCGTGACGACTATGCGCCGCTGTGGGGCTTCTCCGGAACGATTTCCGACGCAGGTGAAGCTTCCCACGAGATGACGGATGCAGAGATCGAGGAAGTGATCGATGCCTTCGCGAAAGCGGCGAAGACGGCAGTCAGTAACGGTATCGATGGCGTCGAGCTGCACGGCACCCACGGCTACCTGATCCAGCAATCGTTCAGCCCCTTCGCCAATCAGCGCAAGGACAAGTGGGGTGAGGACCTCTACTTCCTGAAAACGCTGGCGAAGCGCGTGAGGGATGCCATCGGCCCGGACAAGTTGCTGGGTCTGCGCATTTCCGCTGACGACTTCATCAAGCCGGAGGACGGCGGGCTCGGTCATGCCCGGCTGTGTGAAATCGCTTCGACCATGGCCGGTACCGGATTCATCAACTACCTCAACCACTCCGAAGGGGCCGGCGGCGGACACTATGCGCGCGCCATTGCCAACTACCGCTATCCCTTCGGCGAGTATCTTCCCCTGACTCGCGGTCTGCGCGAGGCGGTGGCCGGCCGCATTCCGGTGATCGGCGTGGGCAAGATTCCCACGCCGGATCTGGCCGAGCGGGCGCTGGAGGAAGGGGATTGCGATCTGGTGGGCATGACCCGAGCCCAGATCGCGGATCCGGACCTGGTCACCAAGGTGGCCACCGGCGCGGCCCACCGCATCCGGACCTGTACCGGCTCGAATCAGGGCTGCATCGATCGTACCGGCTCCTTCCCCATCACCTGCATTCACAATCCGGAAGTGGGCGAGGAGAACCGCTTCAAGGCCCTGGATGTCCCCATCAGCCTGCCCAAGCGTGTGCTGGTGGTGGGCGGCGGTCCTGCCGGGATGAAAGCAGCGGAGATCGCCGCCCGCCGCGGACATCAGGTGACGTTGGCCGAAGCCGGACCGCGGCTCGGTGGGCGCTTTGCGCTGGTGGAGCCGCTGGGCCCGGCGGCCAACCTGCTCACGGCCACTTCGTGGGTGGAGCAGGAACTGGCGTTGTTGAAGGTGGATGTCCGCACCCAGACCTGGGTGGACGAGGCCTTGCTGGCAGAACTGAAGCCGGATGCCATCATCATGGCAACGGGCGCGGAACCCCATACGGACCTGGGCATCGACGACGACGGCTCCATCCCGCTGATCTCTTCGGATGATGCCGCCGCCGGGCGCTTCGAGGGCGTGAGGCTCGATATGAACGGCTTGAACGTGCTGATGGTGGATCGACGGGCGAACTACGAGACCTGCCTGGTGCTGGAATCCGTGGTCAACCGTGGCGGCAAGGTCACGCTGGCTACGCCCTTCCCCACCTTCGGGGCCAATACCGGCTTTACCCACGTGGTCTACTACCGGCCGCGGCTGCCCCAGTGGGGCGTGGATCTTCGCGTCACCACGGCGCTGGTTGAGGTTGCGCAGGGGCAGGCCCACCTGCGGGAGGCCTTCTCGGGCGAGGTGGAGGTGAAGCCCTTCGACATGATCGTCACCGGTATCCACCCCCGGCCGCGGACGGATCAGCGCGCCCTGTTCGAACGTTTCGCGCCCACCTCGGTGGTCGGTGATGCCGTGGCGCCGCGCTCAGCGTTGGAAGCCTTCCGTGAAGGCGACCGCGCCGGGCGGACGGTCTGAGGACCTCTGGCGCCGTCCGAATCCCAAGACTCGAACGGGACCGGCGGGCAGGGATCGCCCGCAATGCGGAGTCCCACAGGGACAGCATCAGCAGATGGCCATGGTCCCGATCGACGGTCGTGGGAGCCCGGCGTGCGGGCGATCGCCGGCCACGGGGCCGGGACTGATTTGAAGCGGACGTTCGCGCCAGGGCTGGCAGTGATGCGTTCGATAAGGGATTGGCGCGCCCGACAGGGTGAGCCGCCAGAGGCGGCGAACGCCCGCGCAGCCGAACCCTCTGTGGTTCGGCGTCCCGGCGCGGGCCGGGGAATCCTGGGGTGCTCCGCGACTGAGCATCGCGAGGGAGTGGCGCGCCCGACAGGATTCGAACCTGTGACCCTCGGCTTCGGAGGCCGATACTCTATCCAGCTGAGCTACGGGCGCGTGGGGGCGCAATCATACAGTCGCCCCGACAGGGCGTCCACGCAACGGGTCGGGCGATGGACGGCGCTGCTGGCAGTCCCGGGCAGGCAGCGTTACCCTCATCGATTGCTCTCGGGAGGCGCGCCAGCTCATGGATCCACAACGCCCGAGCCGCACCGCTGAAGGGGCTGCTGCCCTCCGCGTCTGGCATACCTTGCTGGACGATCCCCCCCACGTTTTCGACGACAGCATCGTCCGCAGCATGCTTTCCGGGCCTACCCGGCTGGTGCTGCATTCGCCGCCGTCCATGGTCCGCAATGCCATCCGCGCCAGGGAGGCCCTGCAGCCTGAACTGGCGGCGCTGCGGGGGCAGGTGGTGCTGCGGTCCCGTTTCGCCGAAGACGCCCTCGATGCCGCTCTGGCGGCGGGTTGTGAGCAGGTGGTGATTCTGGCCGCAGGCCTCGATACCACGGCCCAGCGACGCCCCGAACTGGCCCGCTCAGGAGCCATCTTCGAAGTGGACCATCCCGCGACCCAGGCCTGGAAGCGAGAGCGGCTGCCTCCTGATCTCGGTGAGGCCGTGAGATTCGTGGCGATGGACTTCGAGCGTGAAGCCCTGGATACCCGCCTTGCCGAAGCCGGCCTGCGCAGCGACGTTCCCATGTTCGTCAACTGGTTGGGCTGTACCTACTATCTGGAGCCTGCCGCCGTCACCGCCACCTTCGAAGCCTTGGGCCGCATTGCCGCGCCCGGCAGCGAGATCGTCCTCGACCACTGGCTTCCGGAGCCAGGACTGAACTGGCGACCGCGCCTGCTACTGGCCGGCGTCCGCTTTGCGGTGGCGCTGCAGCGGGAGCCCCTGCGCTGTCTGCTGACGGCCGGGGAACTGGCCCAACACGCCGCCGCCGGTGGCTGGCAGGTGGCCGAACAGCTCGATGCCAAGGCCCAACGCGAGCGCTGGCTGGCAGGCCGCAGCGACACGCTGTCTTTGCCGGACTTCGCCCACGTCACCCGTCTGGTTCGCGCCTGACTCTGCGCTACACTTTCCCGGCACGGGCGCTCATCACTGCGAAGTTCATCGGAGGACAGGCATGGCGATCGAGGAAGGCAAGGCCGCACCGGCGTTTACCCTCAAGGACACCGACGGCAACAAAGTGGCCTTGAAGGATCTGAAGGGCAAGAACGTGGTCGTCTACTTCTACCCCAAGGACGACACGCCGGGCTGCACCAAGGAAGCCTGCGGGTTCCGCGATCTCTGGGGTGACATCGAGAAGACCGGGACCGTGGTGCTCGGTGTCTCGCCCGATGACGGCGCTTCCCATCGAAAGTTCATCGACAAGTACCGACTCCCTTTCACGCTGCTCTCCGACCCGGACAAGAAAGTCATGGAGAAGTACGGTGCCTGGGGCGAGAAGAACATGTACGGCAAGAAGACCATGGGGGTCATCCGCTCCACAGTCTTGATCGGACCGGACGGCAAGGTGAAGAAGCACTGGCAACGGGTGGCCAAGGCCGAGACCCACCCGGAGAAGGTGCTCGAAGCCATTCAGACCGGTTGACCCGGGCAGCGCTGGAGCGTTTCGGGACTCTGGCCTATGCTCCAGCCATGGGGATTCCTGAGGTGGCTCTCATGCCTTCAGGTCGTTTTCCGGAGCGAACGCGTCTGCTGCGCCGCATCCTGATATCGGTTGCGGCTGCCGCTGTGCTCGCGGCCTGCGGCGGTGGCGGTGGCGGGTCGTCCACCGCCCCTCTGCCTGCACCCCCCAGCCCGCCGGCTGTCGGTTCCGGCGGCGGCGGTTCTTCAGGGAGTGGCTCCAGTTCACAACCTCTGCAGTGGACTGAGGGCGTCTTTGCCCCGGCCTCGACCTTTGCCGCCCAGTGCGAGACGCCCCGTACAGGGTTTGATGCCGACGGCCGACGTTTTCCGGACCGGTCTGGATCCCTGCTCCACGAGAAGCACTGGCTGCGCGCCTTCAGCCACGAACTCTACCTCTGGTTCGACGAGATCATCGATCGGGACCCGGCGCTGTTTGCAAGTCCCGCGGATTACTTCGATGTCCTGAAGACGGAGGAAACGCTTCCCACCGGCCGTCCCAAAGACAACTTCCACTTCGCCATTCCCACTGATGAGTGGCAGCAGCAGTCTCAGTCCGGCGTCACGGCAGGCTACGGTGCGCGATGGGTGATTCTGTCTGCGACGGTGCCGCGGGATGTAGTGGTGGCATTCACGGAACCCGGCACGCCTGCCGCGACCAACGGTCTCATACGTGGTACCCGCGTGCTGGAGGTGGACGGTATCGACGTCGTCAATGCGCCCTCTCAGGCCGACGTTGCGGTCATCAACGAGGCGATCTTCGGGCCGGCTCCTGGATCGAGTCATACCTTTACGCTTGGGCTGCCGGACGGTTCCGAGACCATAGTCACGATGACGGCCGGGAATTTTCCCTCCCAACCGGTGCAGAACGTCCGACACTTCGTCCGCGCGCCTGGAAATGTGGGTTACCTGACGTTCAACGATCACAATGCTCCAGCCGAACAGCAACTCATCGACGCCATCGCCGCGCTGCGCGACGAAGGCATCAGCGATCTGATTTTGGACCTTCGCTACAACGGCGGTGGCTTTCTCACGATTGCCAGCCAGCTCGCCTTCATGATCGCCGGCAGCGAGGCGACCGCGGGGCGGGCCTTTGAAACCTTGCGTTTCAGCAGCAAGCACCCGACCCGCAATCCGGTCACTGGAGAGTCGCTCGACCCCATTCCCTTCCGCTCCACGACGGCCGGTTTCTCGGCGTCGCCAGCGGGGCAGCCGCTGCCCGAGCTCGGCCTTTCCCGGCTGCTGGTGCTCACCGGCGCCAACACCTGTTCGGCCAGCGAGACCATCATCAACTCCCTGCGTGGCATCGATCTCGAAGTGATTCAGATCGGCGCCCGGACCTGTGGCAAGCCCTATGGGACCTATCCCACGGACAACTGCGGAACCACCTGGTTCACCACCATGTTCCAGGGCATCAATGACGCGGGTTTCGGCGACTACCCGGACGGCTTCTCTCCCGCTGGCACGACCGGCATTGTCGGCCTCACCCTGCCCGGCTGCTCAGTCAGCGACGATTTCTCGCAGCCGCTCGGTGATTCCCGGGAAGCACGTCTGGCGGCTGGGCTGGCCTTTCTCGAAACCGGGAACTGCCCCAGTGCTCCGGCCGATGCCGCTGCCGGTCGTGCTCGCCTGGGTGCCGGTGAAAGAGAGGGGGAAGGCGAAATGCCCGGCCCCGAGTGGTTGCGCAACCGGATCCTTCTGCCTTGAAGCCCATGGGGCTTGCGGGTGTGATCCTCCTGGCCGCCTGCACGGGTTCGTCGCTGGCACCGGAAACACCGGCCAGGCTGATCGAAGCAGACGCAGCGAGCCGGGCTGAGCTGCAGGCGGTGGTGGCTGCTGCCATGGGTCAGGCCACCGTGCAGCTGGCCGATGATGCTCTGATCGATGACGGCATCCTGCTGATCGAGCGCACGCCGCGCACGGATCACCTGGGCCACAGACTGCCTGGTCGGGACCTTGGGGCTCCGAGGCGGTTCCAGCTGTTTCGTGCCGGCAGTGACTGCATCCTGATCGAGGGCGGCAGCGATCGCCGCTGGGTCCTCGAACAGGCCCGCTGCGCCCCGCTGTGACCCCATGCTTCCTGGCCGCTTCCGGGGTAACGTAGCGCCATGATCCGCTGATCCGGGAGGCCTGGACATGGCCGGTGACAACGAGCGCCATCCTGAAGCGTCCTTGGATGCGTTCTGGATGCCGTTCACCGCCAATCGCTGGTTCCGCAAGACGCCACGCCTGATCACCGAGGCGCGTGGCGTTCGGTATCGGGACGCGAGTGGACGGGAGCTTTTGGATTTCGCCTCGGGGCTTTGGTGCGTGAATGCGGGTCATTGTCATCCGCGCATCGTGTCAGCGATTCAAGCGCAGGCAGCGAAGCTCGACTACGCCATGTCCTTCCAGCTCGGTCATCCGGAAGCTTTTCGGCTTGCCGAGCGCGTGAGTGATCTGGCACCGGCTGGGCTCGATCGGGTGTTCTTCTGCAACTCCGGCTCCGAGTCCGTGGATACCGCACTGAAGATCGCCCTGGCCTGGCATCGCCTGCGGGGCCACGCCGGGCGCACGCGGCTGGTGGGTCGGGTGCGGGGCTACCATGGCGTCGGTTTCGGCGGCATCAGCGTCGGCGGCATCGGCAACAACCGCCGGCAGTTCCCGGTGCAATTGCCGGGTACAGACCATCTGCCGCACACCCACGTTCCCGCCGAGATGGCCTTCAGCCGCGGCCAGCCCGAGTGGGGCGCCCATCTGGCCGACGCCCTCGATGATCTGGTGGCCCTGCATGGTCCGGAGACCATCGCCGCGGTGATCGTCGAGCCCGTAGCCGGGTCGGCGGGCGTGCTGGTGCCGCCGGTGGGGTATCTGGAGCGGCTGCGGGAGCGCTGCACCGCCCACGGCATTCTGCTCATCTTCGATGAAGTCATTACCGGCTTCGGACGCATCGGCCACCTCTTCGGTGCACAGCGCTTTGGCGTGGTCCCAGACCTGCTCTGCTGCGCCAAGGGACTCACCAACGGCGCCGTGCCCATGGGCGCCGTCCTCGCCAGCAAGGATCTCTTCGACGATTTCATGCAGGGGCCTGAACTGGCCATCGAACTTGCCCATGGCTACACCTATTCCGGGCATCCGCTGGCCACGGCCGCGGCCCATGCCACCCTGGATGTGTACGAAGAGGAAGGGTTGTTTGCCCATGCCCGCAGCCTCGAGCAGCAGTTCGAGGACCGCCTGCACGGCTTGAAGCAGCGCGCACCGATCACCGACATTCGCAACATCGGGCTGATGGGCGCATTGGACCTCGAACCGGTTCCCGGTGAACCTGCCCGGCGCGGCATCACTCTTTTCGAGAAAGCCTTCGAAACGGGTCTGGTAGTGCGCACCGCGGGCGATACCCTCGCGCTGTGCCCGCCGCTGGTGACGCAGCCGGATGAACTCGACATGATGTTCGATCGGCTCGAGCAGGCCCTCGTGGCGTCGTCATGAGGCTCGAACGCCGTCCCGTGGGAGTGGATTTATCCGCGCATGGCACGCAAGTTCTCGGTCCCACACGTTGCATTCGCGGCTGAAGCCGCTCCCACACACAGGGACGCAGCGCGAAAACGTATCCGCAGCAACGGCACTTTGATCCACGCATGGATTCTGGCAAGGAGTACTGCATGACCCAACGGTTGCACAATGTGGCGGAGCCCGGCAGTCCCGAAGCGCGAGACCTCGATTCGCTGCTGCACCCCAACACCAACCTCCTGCTGCACGAGCGCAACGGGCCTATGGTGATGGAGTCCGCCAAGGGCGTGATCGTCCGCGATCGCCACGGCAAGGAGTACATCGAAGCCATGGGTGGGCTCTGGTGCACCGCGCTGGGCTACGGCGACGAGGAAGTGGTCGAGGCGGCCGCTGAATCCCTGCGCAAGATGTCCTACGGCCACCTCTTCGGCAGCAAGAGCCACGAA